>CAVIIB010000016.1:0-31200 GCA_963642815.1 Oscillospiraceae bacterium
CTTGTGAATGTTTTTTCTGGTGATTACATCTTACACCTTGGTTAATATGAGGTCTGCTTTTTTCTGTTGCACTTGTTATTGTAATCTGCCGCGCTTTGCGCGAAGTGGGGTTAAGTGTGCCACGCGCCAAAGGCGCACTTCACCGCGAAGCAACTTCACGATGCGAAGCATCACTTCACGTGCCGTGAGGCACACTTAACGCAAAATCCCGAATTTGTCATCGGACAAATTCGGGATTTTGCAATCCGGCGGAAGTCCGCCGTGAATCTCGGCGAAGCCGAGTTCCCGCAGGGCGGCTTTGCCGTCCGAGGATGACCAATAAAAAGAGTCCCCATGAAGTCCAGAGACTTCATGGGGATGGTGACCCGTACGGGACTCGAACCCATGTTACCGCCGTGAAAGGGCGGTGTCTTAACCACTTGACCAACGGGCCGGAGATGGTGGAGACTGCGCGACTCGAACGCGCGACCTCATGCGTGTGAAGCATGCGCTCTAACCTGCTGAGCTAAGCCTCCATATTAGCTGCGAGGGCCTTTCGCAAGGCTCTCGCAGTCTTTTGTTTGGTCCGAGTGACTGGACTTGAACCAGCGGCCTCCTGAACCCCATTCAGGCGCGATACCAAACTTCGCCACACCCGGTCATTGCCGCGCCATCAAAGCGCTTGATTATGATAGCACAGCAGACCGGAAAGTGCAAGACTTTTTTTCGCTTTTTTTACTTTAATTCAATGGCGAAGATGTCATAGCTCGATGTGCCAATGACAACACGGTCATTGTAGACAATGGGGCTCGACTCCATGAGTACGCCGAAGTCATACTCGTCGTAAAGCTGCCCTGTCAGTCCGTCCAGCAGATACAGAGCGCCGTTCTCGCGGCTGACGTAGAGGACATAGCCCTTGCCGGAGGTGTCGTAGAAGCAGGTCGGCGTGGCATAGGAATAGCCCGCCTCAAAGTGCCAGAGCTCCTCGCCGCTGTTCGCGTCGAGCGCGACGAGCCAGCCCGTATCCTCATCGGGATAACGCGCCACAGCCGCGTAGACAATGCCGTAGAGCGAGCCGCTGCCGACAGCAAGACCGCCGATCACGCCGCCGTCCGCGCCGTCCTGCGTGAAGCAGGCATATTCCGTCCTCCAGACGACAGCGCCGGTCTCCGCGTCGATCTTCCACACCGGCACACCCTGCCGGTAATAGGCACGGAAGCCATAGTGGAACGAGGTGCTGAGGTAGACATAGGGGTGTCCCGTCGCGTCGACCTGAAGCACCGGCGTACAGCGCGTGAGATCGAGGCTGTCCATGCACCAATCGACCGTCAGCGTATTGAGGTCAAGGCAGAAGAAGTCGCCGCCACGGTCGGCCAGCAGCAGCCGCCCACGCCATGCCGCCGCGCTCGACTGGTAGCCGTAGAGATAGCTTGCGGCGGATTTGGAGCTATACTTCCACTTGATGACGCGGCTCGGCGCAAACGAGAGCTCGCCGGTCTCCGCGTTGTAGCCGCTGTTGAGCTTGATGAGGTAGAGCACACCGTTCTCGCCGGGGAAAATGAGCTGGTCGGAGGTCGCGTCTACAAGCGGCGTGGAGCTGAACGCTGCGTTCCAGTGGACGGCAAAGCTGTCATACGCGCCCGTCTCGTAGAGGACGCTCCCGTCCAAAAGACTGACCGCGAGGATGACAGGGGCTTCGCCCTGCTCGTTCGTCGTACCCGCACCGAGGTAGAGGATGGGATAGCCGCGTGGGTCGAGCGTACCGCCGCTGGAAAAGCTGTGTCCCAGCGATATGGAGTCGCGTGTGCGGCTGCCCGTTTCCATGTCGAAGAAATAGACGCAGCCGTCTTGGCTCGCGCAGATAAGCTCGACCAGCCCGTTCTTCTCCTTCGCCCATTCGTACATATCCATATACCGGCGCATTTCATCCGGCCACTGCACCACCAGCGGCTGCCCCGTCCAGCCGAAGCCGGACAGCCGGTTTCCGTCGATGTCCATGAGGCTGGAGGTCTGCCCCGACCAGTAATCGCCAAAGGCGCGTTCGTGCATACCGACCTCGCCATACTGCGCCGTGTCGCGGAAGTTGTTGCCTCGGAAGGTCGTGATACCAATCAGCGAGGAATAGCCGTCCCCGCCCAGAAAATCAACGGTGTCGCCCTCCTCGGCTTGATAATGGTCAACATAGCTGCCGTCGACTTGGATGAGCGTCCCCGTTATCTGGGACGAATCGCCCACCGGTGCAAAGTCCGGCGGTGTTGTCGTTCCCGGCGCGGGCGGCTCCTCCAACACGGCTGCCTCCGTCGGCGCGGGCGTTGCCGTCGGCTCCGGCTCCACCGTCTCCGCTTCCGGCACACGCAGGCTCTCCTGCGCCTGCTGCACACGCAGCGCGGCATAGCCCCGCGTCATAACGCAGAGCAGCGCAAGGCAAACGCAGAGCGCCCCAAGCGCCGCCAGCTTCGCCGCACCCACGCGGCTGTGGGCGCTTCTGACCGCCGTGTCGCGTATGGCCAGCGCCGTCGGCTTTATGTAGCGCTCAAAAAATTCTGTCGCGCTTTTTTTGATGTCCAGCTTCAAATAGGTATACCGTCCTGTTTCATGCTTCCGCGTTACTCCGTAAAGTGGACGTGGTTGTTGATGTGGTCTTGGCAGAAGCAGTGATAGCCTTGACAGCGGCTGCAATAGCGAAATTCAAGCTCCGGGTGCTCCGTGTCCGTCCGCCCGCATACGGCGCATTTGCGCGTGTAGGGCGCGTTCTTCTGCTCACGCTGGACGCGCTTGGCCGCCGAGCGGAAGTGTATCGTGCGGGCGCGTTGGTTTGCGCCGCGAGGCCGCAGGAAATCGAAAAGCCACTCGCCGCAGAAGACAAGGTAGTTCAGCACCGCGACGAACGGCAACAGTGCCGGGACGATCATGCCGGCCATCAGCAGCCGCAGGGAGATGAGCAGGAAATATGCCGCGTTTGCAATGCCAAGCCACTTGACCTTGATGGGGATGATGTAGAACAGGAGCACGCGCTGCTCCGGCCAGAGTGTGGCAAAGGCAAAGAACATGGAGAAGTTGATGTAGGTCGCGTACACGGAGACGGACACACCGCTGATCCAGTAGGCGACGAGCGCATAGAGCGCCGTCAGCAGCACACCCATGAAGTAGTATATCGTGAACTTGCCGCAGCCCCACTCCCGCTCAAGGGCGCTGCCGATGAAGTAGTAGAAATAGAGCTCCAAGAGCAGCAGGAGCGGACTTGACGTGTTCGGGACGAGCGGGAAGGTCAGCAGCCGCCAGACCTGCCCCCGGCAAAACGCCGCCGGGTCAAAGCCGAGCAGCCGGTAGAGCGTGTTCGTCGTGTCCATCATGCCGAAGATATAGCAGATGGCGTTGCCGATGATAACATAGAGCATGAGCCGGGGTATTCCAAAGCGCGGATGCGCCCAGCAGAAGCGTTCAATGCGATTCATGAGTTTTTTCAAGCGTGTATACACCTCAAACCATTATAGCTTATTGGATTTAATATTTTATCCTATTTTTTTCTCCTTGTCTAGTTATTATTTCCCTTTGCATTCGACCTCTTTCGTGCTATAATCAAGGCTGTATGGATATAAACGAAAATGAAAACATCATAGAGGGAAAAAATTCCGTCATCGAGGCCATTCGTGCCGGACGACCACTCGACAAGGTTTTTCTGGTTCGTGGCTCGGAGGATAAGGCGCTCGCCTTTATCGCCTCCAACGCCCGCGCTGCGGGTGTTCCCGTGACCCAGTGCGACCGCCGCAAGCTCGACGCCATGAGCCAGACCCACGCCCATCAGGGCGTGATCGCCGTGGCCGCTGCCCGCGAATATTGCAGCGTTCAGGACATTCTGGACATCGCCGCCGAACGCGGTGAGGAGCCGTTTGTCGTCGTCTGCGACGGCTTGGAGGATCCGCGCAATCTCGGCGCGGTGATACGCTGCGCGGAGTGCGCCGGTGCGCACGGTGTCGTCATCTCCCGCCACCACAGCGCGGGGCTGAATGCCGCCGCCGACAAGGCGAGCGCCGGTGCTGCGGAGCATATGGCCGTCGCCAAGGTCGCGAACATCACCAACACCCTCAAGGAGCTGAAAAAGGCCGGACTTTGGATATACGGCGCGGAGGCCGGGGGCAATGCTCCGCTCTGGAAAACCGACCTGCGCGGTCCTGTCTGCCTCGTCATCGGCTCGGAGGGCGCGGGTATCTCCCGTCTCGTGCTGGAAAACTGTGACCTCGTTTTGAGCATCCCCATGCACGGCAAGGTCAATTCCCTCAATGCCTCCGCTGCGGCGGCCATTCTGTTGTATGAGATCGTGAGACAGCGTTCCGATGGATGATCCTCTGTATGAAAACCTTTTCCCGGATTACGACGGGCTGGATGGTCTTCTGACCTCCCCCGCTTCGTCTCAGGCTCAGGCAGTTATGCCTGAGCCAACTCGGCGTTCCACGGATTTTGATACCATGCTCGACTCGCTCCTGCTGGAGCTTGGGGACTACAGTGACTACGCCGCCGCGCCCACGGTGGACGGGCCTGCACCGACGGACGAGGCTGCGCCCGTGGAGGCTGATATGGCTGATATGGGTGGCGAGGCTGACATAGCTGACGAGCCGCCGCAGGACGAGCATGAGCACCGCATTCTCGGCGCGGACGAAAAGCCGGAGGATGAGCAGGAGCTTGCAGCGGCATACATCCGCCGCGTGGCGCGGCGTGAGACGCGACGTGCCGCCAAGGCGGAGGAGCAACTCCCGCCGGACGACGCGCCGGAGGATAAGCCGGACGAGCCGGAGGAGGAGCCGGACTATGACGACCTCCGCGAGCGACATGAGCATAAGCCCCGCTTCATGGAGAAGCTGGCGGGGCCGTTCGTCCGCTTCCTCGCCACGCAAAAGGCGCGGCAAAAGCTGCGTGAGCAGGAGGCCGCCACATGGCCAACGCCGGTCGATATACGCCAAACGCCGGAGCTGCCGCCGCGCAAGGCCGCCCGCTACTACGGCTCGCAGGTATATCCCCTCGGCACACGCCTCACCATTCTCCTTTTCCTCACGCTTGTGCAGGCGTGGATCGGTCTCCGTCTCCCGCTCGCCGGACAGCTCTGCCGCAACGTCCCGTTGCAGGCTGCCGTCTCCCTCGTCTTTTTGCTTACCGCCATGCTGTGTGCGCTCGATGTCGTGTCCACCGGCATACGCCAGATATTCCGGCTTCAACCGGGCATACAGGCGCTCTGCGCCGCCTCCTGTCTCGTTGGCTGTCTTGACGCGCTGCTCGTCACGTTGGGTGTGGGCGCGACGCTGCCCTTCTGCGCCGTCGCCTCCGCCTCGCTGACCGCCGCACTCTGGGGCGCAAAGCTCGAATGTCAGGCGGAGAGCATGAACCTCGCCACCGCCGCACACAGCCGCGACAGCTCCATCCTCAGCGCCGAGGAGGAGGACGACGGTCTCTATGCCCTCGTTCGCTCCGACCGCGCCCACGACGGCATTGTCCGCCGGAGTGAGGAGGCGGATTGCCTCCAAAACGCCTACGCCGCCGCCGCGCCCATTCTGCTGATCGCCGCGCCGCTGCTGGCCATTCTCTCCACCCTCGGTCATGCGTGGAGCGAATTTTTCCACAACCTCTCCGCCTATCTGTCCGTCTGCGCCGGTGTCTCCGGCTTTTTGGGCTTTGCCCTCCCCTATTTCCTCGCCGTTCTTCGCTTCCGTCAGTGCGGCGCGGCGCTCGCCGGTTGGTCCGGCTGCGCCGATATTGGTCGCTCGCACCGCGTCATCCTCACGGACAGCGACCTCTTTCCACCCGGCTCTATCGAGCTGAACAGCATCGCGGTCTATGCGAATGTCAAGCCGGAAAAGGTCGTCTCATGGACGGTCAGCGTACTCCGCCATTCGGGCAGCAGCGTGGCCGACGCTTTTTCCGAGCTCATGGAGCACAAAAAATATTCGCTCGTGACGGTCGACGACTTTAGCTGCCACGACGCGGGCGGCTTCTCCGCCTACATACATAATGAGAACATCCTGGTCGGCTCGCAGGGCTTTATGAATCTCATGGGCATTCGCCTCCCGGCGGAGCTGCAAGGGGAAAACTCTCTCTGCGTCGCCATCTCCAATGAGCTTGTCGGCGTGTTCGACCTCAGCTATAAGGCCGCGCCGGGTGTCCGCCGGGCGCTGGACCTTTTGCTGCTTGGGCGGGTGCAGCCCGTATTCGCCGTGCGCGACTTCAACATCACGCCGCTGACGATACAGAAGATCTACGACATTCCGGCCATCAACTTTGAATTCCCCTCCTTCCGTGAGCGCTATCGACTCTCGCAGCTCTTTGGTCGCGACGACACGCCGCCCTGCGCCGTGCTGCTGCGTCCCAACGCCCGCTGCGCCGTGGAGACGGCGGACTATGGACGCCGCCTCTACACCGCCTCCATCGCCGCCGCCGCGCTGTCGCTGCTGGGCGTGGTGCTGGGGCTGCTCATCGTGTTCCTGAAGCTCCGCAGCGGCGACGTGGGCACGGTTGGCGTTGGTCGTCTGCTGCTCTATTCGCTCGCGTGGGTTTTGCCGATATTTGGTCTCGGTTATTGGACAGTCCGCTAAAAATTCTATTGCCAACAGGTCTTTTATAGTGTATAATTTCTATTTGTTAAGCATCGTTTTTTGTGAATGGTAAAATAACGATATAAGCGAAGGAGAAGACCCTATGACCTACGAACTGAAAGACATCCGCAATGTCTGCCTGCTGGGACACGGCAGCAACGGCAAGACCACTCTTGTCGAAAACATCCTCTCGCTGACGGGCAAGATCGACCGTCAGGGCAAGGTCGTGGACGGCAACACCGTCTCTGACTACGACGACGAGGAGCGCCGCCGCCAGATATCCATCTCCGCCACCACCGTCTTTACGGAATGGAACAAGACCAAAATCAACATCATCGACACGCCGGGATTCTTTGACTTCGCCGGTGAGGTCAAGCAGGCGCTTCGCGCCGCCGATGCCGGTATCATCGTCGTCTCCGCGAAGGACGGTCTGAACGTCGGTGCGGAAAAGAGCTGGCGCTACCTTCAAGAGACCAACAAGCCCCGCGCCATCTACATCTCCAAGCTCGACGAGGAGCACGCCGACTTCGACAAGGCGTTCGACGCGCTGCGTGACTGCTTCGGCACGTCTGTCTGCGCTCTCACCATGCCCATCATGGAGGGCGGCAAGGCCGTCGGTATCGTGGACATCGTGAACAAGAAGGCCTACCGCTTTGAGGGCAGCAAGCGCAGCGAGATTGCCGTTCCCGCCGAGCTGTCTGACCGCGTGGATGAGCTTAACAACGAGCTTGCCGAGTCCGCCGCCGAGACGAGCGAGGAGCTCATGGAGAAATACTTCGAGACCATGGAGCTGTCCGCCGAGGACATACAGGGTGCGCTTGGCACCGGCATTGCCGAGGGTGTCATCTGCCCCGTCTACTGCGGCAGCGCCTTGACTGGGCTTGGCACGACCGTCCTGCTCGACGCGATCGTGAACCTTTTCCCCGTCCCCTCCGAGGGCGGCAAGGCGCTTGACCCCAACGGCCCCGCCAAGGCCATCGTCTATAAGACCGTGTCCGACAAGTTTGGCAAGTTCTCCCTCTTTAAGGTCATTTCCGGCAAGATCACGCCCGACATGACCCTCACCAACGCCCGCAGCGGCGCACAGGAGAAGATGGGACACGTCTACATCATGCAGGGCAAGAACAATACCGAGGTCTCCGAGATCGGCTGCGGCGACATCGGCGCTGTCTCCAAGCTCACCGACACCAAAACCGGCGACACACTCTGTGCGCCGAACGCGGTCGAGGCCGTTGAGGGAATCGTCTTCGATCCCCCCTGCTATTCCATGGCTATCTCCCCGAAGGTCAAGGGACAGGACGACAAGGTCGCGCAGGGTCTGACCCGTCTGGCCGAGGAGGATCCCTCCTTCACCGCCGTCATGAACGCCGAGACGCACCAGCTCGTGCTCTCCGGCGCGGGTGACATCCATCTGGACGTTCTCTGCAAGAAGCTGAAAAACAAATTCGGCGTGGAGGTCGAGCTGAAGCCCGCCCGTGTCGCCTACCGCGAGAAGATACGCAAGACCTTTGAGGCGCATGGTCGCCACAAAAAGCAAACCGGCGGTCACGGTCAATTCGCCGATGTCAAGATCCGCTTTGAGCCGCAGGATGAGCAGGAGGACATGATCTTCGCCGAGGAGGTTTTTGGTGGCAGCGTCCCCAAGAACTTCTTCCCCGCCGTCGAAAAGGGCCTGCGCGAGTGCTGCGTCAAGGGCGTTCTTGCCGGTTATCCGATGGTGTTCCTCAAGGCCGTCCTGTACGATGGCGATTTCCACCCCGTCGACTCCTCCGAAATGGCGTTCAAGACGGCTGCCGGTCTCGCCTATAAGGAGCTTGTCAACGCGAACCCCGTCATTCTTGAGCCCATCGGCCTCTTGAAGGTCAGTGTGCCGAGTGAGAATGTCGGCGACATCATCAGCGACATCCCCTCCAAGCGCCGCGGCACTATGCTTGGTCAGAACTCCGAGGGCGGTATGCAGGTCATCGAGGCCGAGGTCCCCATCGCGGAAATGACCTCCTATGCCATCGACCTGCGCAGCATTACGCAGGGGCGCGGCTCGTTCACGCTGGACTTCATCCGCTATGACGAAGTACCCGGCAATGTCCAGCAGAAAATCATCGACGAGGCCAAGGCGCTGGCTGAGGCCGAATAACAAGCAACAAAGGGGAAGCGACCCGCTTCCCCTTTTCAATTCCGGGAGGGACGCGGCATGAACGCCAACGAGAAAAATCGCTTCTATCTTCTGTGGACGCTCGCTATATTCCTGTGTACCGCGCTGGCCGTCTTCGTCCTTTTCTACACCAGCTTCACCAGTCCCAAGGAGAGCAGCGCCGAGGAAACGCCCTACACCCAAAGCGAGCCAAGCTCCCTTGAAGCGAGCATAACAGAACCATAACAACAAAATCCGGGGTGGACATTCGGCTTGAATGTCCACCCCAGTTTTTATGAAGCGTTATATGCAGTTTTAGCGGAGGAAGCCTTCGAGTATTTTCTCCTCCGCCTGCTCCGCGTCAAGGCCGAGGGTCATGAGCTTGAGTATCTGCTCACCCGCGATACGACCAATGGCAGCCTCGTGGATGAGGCTCGCGTTCACATCGTCGCAGACGATGGCGGGGATGGAGCTGACCTTGGCGTTGCCCATGATGATGGCATCGCAGGACACATGACCAAAGCACTCGCAAAGGCCGGTCACACGCGGATAGAATATCTGCTCCGAGTGATCCTTGGCGACCGAACGGCTGATGACGCGGGTTCGTGCGCCCGCTCCCTCCAGAAAGACCTCCATCTCGGACTCCGCCTTTTGGCTCTCGTGCGTGAGCAGCTTTTCTTGGATGATAAGCTCCGCGCCCGCGCCGACGTGTCCCTCCGTCATGCGCTTCGTGTCGTCCACGCCGCGTATCTGGCTGGTGTCGAGGGTGACGGATGCGCCCTCCTCCAGATAGAGGACGGTCTTGGGATTGAGGATACGGCGACCCGTTCCGCCGCCCTCACCGTAATGCTTCTCGCGGTAGATGACGCGGGCATTCTTCCCGACGTGGAAAGTGTGTATGCCGTCATGCTGGGAGTCGTCGCAGCCGCAGTTGTTGATACCGCAGCCCGCAACAATCTCGCACTCCGCGCCCTCGCCAACGTAGAAATCGTTATAGACGAGATCCTTGAAGCCGGATTTGGTGAGCACGACCGGAATATGGACGCTGCCGTGGCGGGTGTTCGGCGCGATATATACGTCGATGCCGTCCTTGTCGGTCTTGGTGCGTATTTCGATATCCTTGGTGTTGTGGCGTTCGAGCTTCGCGCCGTCCACGCGGATGTTCAGCGCGGCGTTTTCGGGAAACTCGTGCCGGTCGGCGATATGGTCAAGCACCTCAGCGACGGTCTTATCCATTTTGCGCCTCCAGTACCGAGCAGCCGGAAACGGTCTGCCCCATGATCTGCGGGAATATCTCCGCCGTCGGCCCCTTGGCCGTCAGATGACCGCCGGCCAGCACGACGATCTCATCCGCGAGGCCGATGAGCCGCTCCTGATGGCTGATGACGATGAGTGTGGCCTCCTTGCGGCGGCTGATCGCGCCGAAGGTCTCCGTGAGGCGGGAGAAGCTCCAGAGGTCGATACCGGCCTCCGGCTCGTCAAATATCATAAGCTCGCTCTTTCGTGCCAGTATCGTGGCGATCTCAATGCGCTTGGCCTCACCGCCGGAGAGCGACACGTCCATGTCGCGGTCAACATAGTCGCGGGCGCAAAGCCCCACCTGCGTGAGGTATTCACAGCACTCGATACGGCTCATCTCGCGTCCCGCCGCCACCCGCAGCAAATCATAGACGGTCATGCCCTTGAAGCGCGGCGGCTGCTGGAAGCCGTAGCTGATACCACGGCGGGCGCGTTCCGTCACGGAGAGCGCCGTCACATCCTCGCCATTCCAGTAGATATGACCGCCGCTCGGCTTTTCAATGCCCATGATGAGCTTGGCAAGCGTGGTCTTGCCGCCCCCGTTGGGGCCGGTGATGACCACGAATTTTTTGTCCTCCACCGTTAGGGAGAGGTCGTCAATAATGCACCTTTCGCCGTCCTCGGTTTGGGGCGCGAAGCGCAGATTCTCTATTTTCAGCATTTTTCGAGCCAAACCTGATCGTCCGGCTCAAACACCACCTTTTTATAGCCCTCCACGTCCAGCGGCACGCCCGTCCAGTCGGAGTGGATATCGCCGTTTTGCTTGATGATGATGTCGTAGAGGATGTCGTAGGTCACGCCATCCTCGCCCTTTTCCGTAATGGTGCTGTACGGAAGCGTTTTGTGGTAGGTGATCTCCACGCCCTCATACTCGAAGTGGTAGCCGCAGCGCATACGGCTTCCGTCAAGACCGCGGTACTCGCACAGCGCCTTGAGGTCGGTGAGTATCTTGTCGTGCTCCTGATCATACAGATTCTCCGGCGTCGTGTCCGTATAGTCGTAGCGGAATTGGATGGACACGGGGTGCTCCTTCCAGCGGCGGATGAAGCCGGGAAGCTGCTCCGTGGGGTAATGCTTCCAGAGGACGCAGTTGACACGCGCCGTCACGGTCAGCCGGTCAAAAAGCTCGTCCGGCGACTCTTGGACATAGTGCTGCATATGGCGCGAGACGTTGATACAGGTGATCTTGTCCTTGTTGTGCTCGGCAAAGGCGAGCATATCCTCCGCGCTCTGGTCGGCAAAGACGGGCAGCGTCGTGTTGATGAAGACGCGGTGGGTCGTCGGGATACGGTCGAGCATACGCTGAAGCGAGGCGAGGTTTGCCATCGGCTCGCCGCCGGTGAACACGAAGTCGCAGCTCGGCGTGATGGCATCCATCGTGGCGATGCTCTCCAGTATCTTCTCCTCCGAGAAGCCGGTCATGTCCGCGTATTCCTGCTTGTTGATGCAGAACGGGCAGTTGTTGCGGCAGTCATAGGGTACGAAGACCGTGACCGTCGCGCCGCCCGCTCTCGTTTTGTACGGGTTGTGCATATAAGCCGCTCCATTCTATATAAATATAGATATTCTGTCACTCAAGCCCGTATTGTAACATAGATTTCCCCGCTTGAAAAGGGCTATTCCCCGTTAAGTTTTTCGCATTGTGCATGAAAGCCGTTTTGTCTGGAAAAACTAGCGTTTACAAGACGAAAGGGCGGTTTTTGAATGCAGGGAAAGGTTGAGATATGCGGCGTGAACACGGCGAGCCTGACGGTGCTGAAAAGCGAGGAAACGCGGGCGCTTTTGCAAAGGGCGCAGAACGGTGACCGCGCTGCGCGGGATGAGCTGATACGCGGCAATTTGCGGCTCGTCCTCTCCGTCCTCCAAAAATTCATCGGGCGCGGCGAGAATGTGGACGATCTGTTTCAAGTCGGCTGTATCGGTCTCATCAAGGCCATCGACCATTTTGACCTGAAAAATCACGATGTGCGCTTTTCCACCTACGGCGTACCCATGATTGCGGGCGAGATACGCCGCTATCTGCGGGACAATTCCTCGCTGCGCGTGTCGCGCTCGCTGCGGGATACGGCCTATCGCGTCATGCAGGCGCGTGAGGCGCTCATAAACGAGAACCAGCGCGAGCCGAGCGTGGACGAGCTCGCCGCCGCCATCGGCACATCGCCGGAGACCGTCGCCATGAGCATGGATGCCATCAGTGCGCCGGTGAGCCTCTTTGACCCCGTATACACCGACTCCGGCGAGAGCGTCCGCGTGATGGATCAGGTGAGCGACGTGAAAAACACCGACCAGAGCTGGCTTGAGCACATCGCCTTCACCGAGGCCGTGGAAAAGCTCGCCGAGCGTGAGCGGCGTATCCTCGCCCTCCGCTACCTCGCCGGAAAGACCCAGATGGAGGTCGCCGGAGAAATAGGCATTTCCCAAGCCCAAGTCTCGCGCCTAGAGAAAAACGCCGTCAGCGAGATCAGAAAAGCCCTGTTCCCGGCGTGAGCCAAGGAATTTGCTTTTTCCCGCACAATGAGGTATAGTAGAAGCACAGGGAGTATAGGATGATGTGAGCATTCAAATAAGGAGGGGTCAATATGTGCCACGTTCTTGTAGACATTCCAAACGAAGTCCTTTATGACACGCACATGGACAAAAACGATGCCGCCGCTTTTGCGAAGCGGATGGTCGCCCTCGGCTACTATACACAAAACAACATCTCCATCGGCTACTGCGCTGATATTGCGGGCATGACGGAGGACGAGTTTATCCAGTTCCTCAGCCGGAATCACGTCAGTATCTTTCGCTATTCCGACGAGGACGAGCTCATGAGGGACATAGCCAATGCGTAAGGTGGTCGTAAACTCCACACCCATCATCGCACTGTGCAAAACGGGACATTTGGAGCTTCTAAAGGCTATGTACGGAGAGATCAACATCCCCGAGTCAGTCTATCGCGAGGTCAGCGCCAAAAACGACGAAATAAAAAATCAGCTTGACGCCGCCTCATGGGTACATATCCGCACGGTCACGAACGCCGAAGACCGCCGTATGTACAGGGCAAAGCTCCACAGCGGCGAGGTAGAGGTCATGATGTTGGCGCAGGAGCTCGAAGCAGATGTTGTGCTTCTTGATGACAACGCCGCACGAAAGACTGCGGAATATTTGGGTTTGCCGGTAACTGGAACACTGGGAGTTCTCATCAAGGCAAAACAAATCGGAACACTGGAATGTATCATGCCGGTCATTCACAGTATGCTTGCAAACGGGATATATCTGTCAGACGCGCTGGTAGAAACAGTTCGGAAGATCGCAGGGGAATAAATCAGTTTTATACAAATGATTCAAAACGCGGCGGGGCATTGCGCCCCGCCGCTAACGGTCTGCGTTTTGGATATTTCCGAAACGCAGGTCATTTTCATCTATATCCGTCACAAGCTTTTCCGCACAAGCGCCGGATCGTCTATGGCGTTGTCCAACAGGCGGCTTAAAAAGCCGGTATATCCAGCGCCGGTGGCTTTGGCCTTTTCCAGCGTGGCGGGAGAGATACGGAGGGACAGCACGGGCTTTTTGGCCTCATCCCGCCGGGTGCGGGCGATGGCCGCCATTTCCGCGTACTGTTCCAGCGTCAGCTCCGGCGCATCCTTGTCCGGCGCGGTGGTTTTTTTGCTCGCCGACTCTATCTCCGCGAGCTGCTCCGCCGTGGGCTGCTGCCCTTCATAGATGATCGTTTTGGTAATCGCCATAATACACCTTCCTTTCCGTTGGTGTTGCCAATCTTGCCGAGATGAGCCGTGAGGCATCCTCGCGCTCTGTATAGACAACAAAGAGGACTTTTCCGACCAGTCCAAGCACTACGAAGCGATCCTCGTCAATGCTGTGCCTCGCGTCATAGTATTCGATGCGGTTTATGTCCGCGAACACCAGCGCGGCAGTCTCAAAGCGTATTCCATGCTTCCGCCGGTTTATCTCGTTTTTCTCGTCGTCCCATTCAACAGGATGACCTGCAATTTCAGCTTTCATACATCAAGTATAACCTCGTGTATTACATTTGTCAACGAGTTCCCCGCTTATGCCTCCTCCGGCGGTTGCATCCATTCAAAATTGTCCACATCCACCGCGCCACGGGTCGTGAGCTTGATGTGCGGGATGACCGGCAGACTGACAAAGGACAGCGTCATGACCGGGTCGATACCATCCGGCACACCAAGCGCCCGTGCCACACGCTTGACCTCGTCCATCGCCTGCTGGGTCTGCACTGCGTCAAGGTCGGTCATCAGTCCCGCAATGGGCAGTGGCAGCGACGCGACTGTCTCTCCGCCGTGGACAACACACAAGCCGCCCTGCATGGCGATGACCGCATTGGCCGCCGCCGCCAGCTCCTCATCCGAGGAGCCCGCCACGATGAGGTTGTGGCTGTCATGCGCGACCGTGACGGCCACCGCGCCGTTTTGCAGCCCGTAGCCCTTGAGCCACGCGAGACCGATATGCCCCGTGTGGTGATGGCGCTCGATGACCGCCACCTTGCAAAGCCCGTCGCCGTAATCGGATGCCCAGCCCTCCTTGGTCGTCAAAAGCTCCCGCTCCACGAGGCCGATGACCGGGGCGCTGCCCTTAACGGCAAAGTCCTCCGGCGCAAGCGGTGCGAGATTCATGCTGCTTCGCGCTCGCGCCATGAGCGGGCGCTCCACCTCACTATGACACGCCGCCAGCAGCGCCTCATCCACCGACCGTCCGGCACGCCACACCGCCTCGATGGACACAGTCTCCACATCGTCCAGCAGCACCAGATCAGCGAGATACCCTGGCGCAATCGCGCCCATGCGCCGCAGCCCGAAATAATCCGCCGCGCCGAACGACGCCGCCTTATAGCACAGCGCCGGGGGCGCACCGAGGGCAATGGCCTCACGGATAATGCCGTCGATGTGACCGTAGCTCATGAGGTCGCCGGGGTGCTTATCGTCCGTCACCAGCATACAGCGCGAGGCCGTCTGCGGGTCGCACAGCAGCGGCAGGAGCGCCCGCAGGTTATGCGAGGCCGTGCCGTTCCGTATCATAATACGCTGCCCAAGGCGCAGCTTTGCCATCGCCTCCGAAAGCTCCGAGCACTCATGGTCGCTCATTACACCGGCAGACACATAGGCGTTGAGCGCCTGCCCCGTGAGACCGGGCGCATGACCGTCCACCGGCTTGAGGCGCTTCCACGCCTCCTCCATGCGGGCGAGTATCGTCTCATCACCCGCCGCCGTGCCGACATAATTCATCATCTCCGCAAGCCCCAGCACCCGCCGGTGATCCATCAGAAGGTCGATGTCCTCACGCTCAAAGGATGCGCCGGATTCGTCAAACGGCGTGGCCGGTACGCAGCTCGGCAGCATGACGAACACCTCCAGCGGAAGCCGCTCCGTCGCTTGAAGCATATACTTCACGCCGTCCGTCCCCATCACATTGGTGATCTCGTGCGGGTCGGTCACGACCGCGCAGGTCCCCTTGGGCAGCACGATACGGGCGAACTCCGCCGGAGATACGACGCTCGATTCAAGGTGGATATGACCGTCGATAAAGGCCGGGACAAGCGTCTTGCCGCTGCAATCCTGCTCCCGCTCGCCGTCATATTCGCCGATACCGACGATGTGACCGTCGCTCACCGCCACATCCGCCCGTTCAAAGCATCCGGTGAATACGTTGAGATAATCCGCATTTTTGAAGACCAGCTCCGCCCTCCGCCGTCCCGAAGCCGCATCAATACGCTCGCGCAAGCTCATAGCATACCCTCCCGTTGATAAATTTTTTCTATTATATCACGGCTGGATTCGATTGCAATATAAATCGTCCAACCCCCTGCAAGCATTTTTGACCAGCCTCGGTTTCAAAAAAGGAGCGGCGCTGAATAGACCACTCCATGCATTGTTATGTTAACACTTTTTCACTATTATAATAGTTTGTAATTAAATTGTAAAGCCAGAACGGACAAAAAGCATTATAATCAGGGTACTTGTTTTTAGTCTATTTAACTAGGAGGAACATGAGCATGGGTAAAGCAAGCAAGCTTCTCTCCCTCATCCTCGTCTTTGCAATGGCGCTCAGCCTTGGCTGTGTGTCGTTCGCTGCGGACAGCGATTGGGGCGAATATCAGGACTACATCTATTCCTACGCCGAGGCCGGCGCTCCCAACCCGGAGGATGCCGTGGAGATGGCCGATGCCATCTATGCCTGCGAGGATATGGACGGCATCCGCGCCGCCTCCAACATTCAGGTCTTCTTCGACGTGCTTGGTGCGCTCGACTACGACGCATGGCTGGCCGCCGGTAAGCCGGAGGCCGACATGGGCGGCAGCAGCTCCGGCGATGCCTCCGGCGAACCCTCCGGCGAGGCTTCCGGCGAAGCGTCCGGCGAGGCTTCCGGCGAGAACGCCGTCATCTCCATCGCCAGCGGCGAGATCAGCTACATCTCCGACGGTGTGGAGAAAACCGCCACCATCGGCGAGGGGCAGACCGCTTACCTCTCCGTTAACGGCGTGAACGTGCCTCTGGAGGAGGGCGAGTACAACGGCAGCGTGGCTGTCGATGTGGTCGACCCCATCTTCGAGTCCTCCGACTACCAGACCGGCGACAAGGACGTTGACCTCTCCACCGAGCTTGCCAGCGTCATCTACATCACCGACGAGGGTCTCCAAGAGGGTCAGTCCATCCTCTCCGCCGCCACCGGCGGTGAGATCACCGACACGAGCGTTTCCGGTGTCACCATCGGCTCCGATGTCGCCGCCGTTTCCGGCATTCGCGCCGGTGGCAGCGCCGAGATCGAGGTCGAGGATGTCGTCATCAACCTCAGCGGCGAGGGCGGCAACGACTTCATGGGACAGGGCGCTGCGCTCTGCGCGACCGATGGCAGCCATCTGATCGCCCGCAACGTGACGGCGAACGTCTCCGGCTATGTCCGTGGCTGCACCTTTGCCGGTGGACAGGCCACGCTTGAGGTCTATGATTCCGTGTTCAACTGCGATGCCGGCGACTACAACGAGGAAGCCTCCGTCGAAATGGCCGGTATGAGCCAGCCTCCCAAGGGTCTCGGCGTGTACGGCAACGCCCGCGCCAACAACATGGTACACTACGCCACCGAATACTTTGAAAACTGCGTGTTCAACAACCGCAACTGGGGCGCTCTCGGCGTGGATGCCGTGAACGACGGCAGCCTCACCTGCGTGGACTGCGAGATCAACGTCACCGAGTCCGGCTACGGCGCGTACTCCATCGGTCCCTGCGTTGACACCTTCAGCAACTGTCGCTTCAACATCCACAACGGCGTGGTCGCCTTCGCCGCCGTGGAGGGCACGGTCATTCTGAACGACGGCACGGTCGCCAACTCCGACCGCTACGGTCTTGTGACCCACCAGTCCATGGGCTCCACCTCCACCCTCAAGGTTCTCGGCGAGGGCACTGAGCTCAACACCGCCTACTGCGGCATTATGGTCAAGGCTCGCTCCGCCGACATCGAGATCGGCGACGGCGCAGTCGTGACCGCCTCCGAGACCGGCATTCTTGTCCAAGCGCAGGACAACGACGACACCGGCGCGGGCACTGTGAACGAGGCTGCCGAGGTCGCCGTTGACATCCATGACACGGCGCTGGAGGGCGACATCGTGATGAGCATGACCCCGCTGGAGAACGATACCGCCACCATGAACGTGACGCTCGAAAATGCCGAGCTGACCGGCGCGATCTCCCTTGCCAACGCCACTCTCGCCATCTCGGACGGCAACATCACCTTCGACAACATTCTCTCCGTTGGTCGCGTTGAAAACGAGTACGCGCCCCGTGAGGACGGCTGCCTGCTCAACGTCACGCTGGGCGACGGCGCGGTCTGGAACGTCACCGAGACGAGCTATCTCTCCAGCCTCACCTTGAACGGCGATGCCGTTGTCAACGGCACTGTCACCGACTGCGGCGACTACATCATGGTCGAGCCTGCAACGGCGGACAGCGCTGCCTCCACCGAGCTTGAGCTCACCTTCACCATCAACGGCGACCCCAGCGTCACCTTCACCGTCCCTGTCTCCCTGACGGACGGCGACTATGTGGTCGCCCTGCGCAACGCCATTGACGCGCTCGGTATCACCCTTGACTATGATGAAACCAGCGGCATCCTCACCGTCACGGACGAGAACGGTATGCTTCTCTCCCTCCTCGGCGGCTATATCCCCATGCTGACCGCCATCGCGTAAGCAACACCATATATACTGCGGCGGCTTCCTCATTTCGAGGAAGCCGCCTTTTTTCATGCGCATTTTCGTCTCGACTTTGTTATATGTTAGACATATATGACAAACAAAAGACTTTCCTTGCATTTGTTTTTGTGTAGTTTTAATATATATAAGCAAGCAGGATCATCATGTAAAATCGAAATTCAAACATCATCTATATGGAGGAATTTTTTCATGGACAGATTAAAGGATAAGGTCGTTATCATCACCGGCGCAAGCTCCGGCATGGGCGCTACCGCCGCGCAGCTTTTCGCATCCGAGGGCGCAAAGGTCGTGCTGGCCGCCCGCCGCGCTGAGCAGCTTCAGGAGACGGCGGACAAAATTCACGCCGCCGGTGGCGAGTGTACCGTCGTGCCGAGCGACATTGCCAGCGACGCGGACTGCGCCAAGCTGGTGAGTACCGCCGTGGAGACCTATGGCCGTCTGGACGGTCTCGTCAACAACGCCGGTGTGCTGGAAAAGGGGCTCAAGCCCATCGACCGCTTCACCGACGAGGACTATGACAAGGTGCTTGCCATCAACACCAAGGGCACGATGAACTGCATCCGTGCCGCCGCGTCGGAGCTTTGCAAGACGCAGGGCTCTATCGTCAACATCGCCTCGGTCGCGGGGCTCAAGGGCTGCGGTGGCGCGGTCTACGTCGCCTCCAAGGGCGCTATTGTCGGCATTACAAAGCACACGGCGCTGCGCTTCGCCAGCAAGGGTCTGCGCTGCAACGCCATCTGCCCCAGCACCGTTATCACCCCCATGACGACCGGCAGCTCCGTGCAGGACATCGACGCGGACATGATCGGCGAAATGAGCAAGCATATGGACTTGAAGATCCATCCCTGTATGCCGGACGACGTGGCGAAGATCATGCTCTTCCTCATCAGCGACGACTCCCGCGCCCTGACGGGACAGGCACTCGTGGCCGACTTCGGCTCCACCCTCTGATTTCTTCGTATAAAAACAGCCTCCGTATGCACGCCGCAGGGCGAACACACGGAGGCTTTTGCTATGCCCTATTTCATTCTTCCCCGCTCTCGGCGGTCGTCTCTGTTGTGGCTTCTGCCGCGTTGCTCTGCGCCGCTGACACGTCGTAGCCAAGCGTGGCAAGGTGGTCGAGCATACCGCTGTCCATGTTGCCAAGCTCGGTCGTGGTCTCGGCGCGGAGTGTCCCGTCTGCGCCAAGCAGCAGCACACCGGCGCTGTCCTGCGTGGGGTCGAGACCGCTGTACAGCACCGCATTGCCCGCGCCGTCGGTCAGGCTGCGGCTTTCGCCGCCGTCGCCAGCGCCGTCGAGAAACACATCCACGCCCGTACCCGCTTGCAGCATTTCCGCCGCGCTCTCCGCGCCGCAGGAGGCGAGCGCGACCACATACTGCGCACCGGCGCTACGCGCCTCCGCCGCCGCACGGCTCAACGCCTCGCCCGCATCAGCCAGCGTATAGCTCTGCTCCGCCGTCTGGTAGGTCGCACCGCCCGCCATCACGCCGACATAGGCCACGCAAAGACCGCCGTAGCTCGCAAGCGTCCATGCCGACATCACAGCGGAGTCCGTCCCATCGAGCACGAGATTACCGCATAGGAACGGGAACTGCGCCGCGTTGACACCAAGCAGCAGCGTGTCCGCCCCGCCCAGAAAATCCGCCTCCGACAGCGCCGCCGCCTCATAGCCCAGCGTCGCCATCAAATCGAGCTTTGTATAGAGCGCCGCCTCGCCGTCCTGCACGTCGAGCGCCCCGCCGAGGTCAACAAGCCCCACATAGCTGCGCAGGTATTGATAGGTACAGGAGTCGTAATAGGTGCTGAACGCCGCATAGAACGACGGGTCACGCGCCGCCGTCCCGGCGGTATAGAGGATGGCCGTGTCACGTACCGGCTTTTCCTCCGTCTCCCGCGTTCCCTCGTCGACATAGACCATCGTGGGCTGCGTCTCCTTTTTCCCGCAAGCGCCCAGCGTCAGCAAAAGCGCCGCCGCCAGCAGCAGACACAAAAACTTTTGCACGAATATCCGCCCTTTCTGTCTTTACTTTTTCCGACTTTCACTATAAGCTAAAAATATGAACAAGTCAAACACAGGGCGCTTCGCCCCCAGCCCGTCGGGCTATATGCATATCGGCAATCTGCTCGCCATGCTGCTGGCATGGCTGGATGCCCGTCATCTCGGCGGCAAGCTCGTATTCCGCATGGAGGATCTCGACCCCGCCCGCTCCAACGTGAAATATGCCGAGGCCATTGCGGACGACCTCCGCTGGCTCGGTCTTGACTGGGACTGTGGCTATCCCGACCCGGTCTTTTGCCAGAGCCGCCGCAGTGCATTATACGAGGACGCATTCGCCACACTCGCCGCGAGAGGGCTTGTCTACCCCTGTTGGTGCAGCCGCGCCGAGCGTCTGGCCGCCTCCGCCCCACACCCCGGCGAGCTGCAACGCGACCCCGGCTGCCGCTGCGCCCACCTTGACGAGAACGAGCGCCGCCGCCTTATGGAATCGGGTCGTCGCCCCGCATGGAAGCTGCGTGTGCCGGATATAGACATCACGGTCGAGGACGCGCATTACGGCGCTGTGACCCGCAACCTCGCCCGCGACGACGGCGACTTCATCCTTCGCCGCGCCGACGGTGTATTTGCCTACCAGCTCGCCGTGAGCGTGGACGACGCCGCCATGGGCATTGACCGCGTGGTACGCGGACGCGACCTGTTAAGCTCCGCGCCGAAGCAGGCGTGGCTCATCACCCAGCTCGGCGGCGAGCCGCCGGTATACGCGCACACGCCGCTGCTCCTCGCCGGGGAGCGCAAGCTCTCCAAGCGCATGGGTGATTTGAGCACACAGACCCTGCGCTCTCGCTTCACGCCGGAGGCGCTGCTCGGTCATCTCGCCCACGCCGCCGGTCTCATCGACCGCCCGGAGCCGATCAGCCCCCGCGAGCTTGCCGCCGATTTCGATTGGTCGCGTGTGACCCGCGACGACATCCCCCTCCCCCCGGCGCTGTTGCCGGAGAAGGCGTAATATGCAGCGCACCGACCCTGCTTCGGGTCGGTGCGTTTCCTTATTCAGCTCAAAAGCTCGTCCACGGTTTTGCGCTTCGGCATGAGCGGCTGCTGGTCGGGGTAGCCGACGGCGATCATGCAGGAGACGCTGCGCGAGCTGTCAAGCCCCACGACCTCCGCCACGGCCAGCGTGTCGATAGCGCCCATAATGACCGTCCCAAGCCCCATATCATGCGCCGCGAGGCACAGCGTCTGCGCCGCGACACCGGCGTCGAACATCTCCCAGCGGTCGCCCTTGGGCGTGGAGTAGCTCCCGTCCCGCTCAAAGCCGCTGCGCCCGGAGATACAGGTCTCGATGAGCAGCAGCGGGCAGCTTTCGAGTATGCCCTGATTACCGGGGTGTCCCAGCGCGGGACCCGCCGCGAGGCGCTGGAGCACCGCCCGATCCGTGACAGGCAGCCAGCGGACGGTCTGGCTGTTCTTCCAGCTCGGCGCATACGACGCGAGGCGAATAAGCTCCCGCAGCGTCTCCTCCGGCACGGCCTCGTCCTTAAACCGCCGGACACTCCGGCGCGTTTCGATACATTGCTTTGCTTCCATGCTTCAACTTCCTTTCATTCCGGTTTCTTCATTCTTATAAGCAACTGCGCCCCAAACGCATAGCGAAACATCAAAGTCTGCTTTCGGCTGCATTCAAGGCGGCGGCTATCACCTGATCCATGTCATAGTACCTGTACTCCCCCAGCCTGCCGCCAAAGAGGACCTTTTCTTCCTTCTCCGCAAGCCTTTTGTACTCCGCATAAAGCGCACTATTCTTCGCGTCGTTTACGGGGTAGTACGGCTCATCGCCCAAGCTCCACTCGGAGGAATACTCGCGGCTGATCACGGTTTTTGGCAACTCGCCGCCCGCATCGTCCTTGCCGAATTCAAACCATTTGTGCTCAATGATCCGCGTCCACGGCGTTTCGCGGTCGGTGTAGTTAACAGCCGCATTTCCCTGAAAATTCGGGATATCGAGCAGCTCCGTCTCAAAGCGAACCGAGCGATATTCCAACGCGCCCAGCCGATAGTCGAAGTATCGGTCGATCGCGCCGGTATAGATGACCGTGTCGGCCATCGAATCAAGCGCCGCTTTATGTTCAAGATAGTCGGTATGCAGCCGCACTTCAATGCCCTCAAGCATTTTGGCGACCATCCTCGTATACCCACCCATGGGGATTCCTTGGTACAGCGCGTTGAAATAGTTGTTGTCGTAGGTAAGCCGGACAGGGAGCCTTTTTATGATGAATGCCGGAAGCTCTCTGCAATCACGACCCCACTGCTTTTCCGTATAACCCTTGACGAGCTTTTCATAGATGTCCGTCCCGACAAGCGAGATTGCCTGTTCCTCCAGATTCTTCGGCTCTGTAATGCCGGCAGCGGCACGCTGTGCCTGTATTTTCTCCGCCGCCTCCTGCGGGGTAACAACGCCCCACATCTTATTGAAGGTGTACATATTGAATGGCAGGGAATAAAGCTCCCCGTGATAATTCGCGACCGGCGAATTTGTAAACCTGTTGAAGGTCGCAAAGCGCGTCACATAGTCCCACACTTTTTTATCATTCGTGTGGAAGATATGTGCGCCGTATTTATGGACATGGATTCCCTCCACATCCTCCGTGTAGACATTTCCCGCGATATTCGGCCTCTTGTCAACGACCAGAACGCTTTTACCATGGGCCTTTGCCTGCTGCGCAAAAACCGCTCCATAAAGTCCTGCGCCTATAATCAGATAGTCGTACATAATTTTTCTCCCAGCCTATTTAGCACGATTGTTTTTTGAAAATGATCAGCTTGCTTGCTATATAATTCAGAGCTATCACCAAAATGTTCGCGCCGGTTTTTATCAGCACATCATTCCAGTGCAGCACATCCACGAACAAGAACATACACGCCCAGTCAACAACCCCCGTCGCAAGGCGGCACACGAAGAAAGACAGCATTTCCTTCACAATTGCCCGCCTACCCTTGGCCTCCGACAGAAAGACCCATTTTCTGTTCGTGACATATGCGAAGAGAACCGCGAGAATCCACGCAATGATCGTGCTCGCCATCACAGGCATACCCAAGGCATGGGCGCAGAGCCAGTAGGACGCAATATTCACAAGTGTGGTGAGGACCCCGAATATCGCATACGGTATGACATCCTTATATTTTTGAAATAGTGCCTTCCATTTTGTCATATTTCCACTCACTCCAAGCTATAAAGATAGGCATACTCAGGTGTCTCACCTGCAAAGCTCCGATTTTTCTCTGCGATTTTCACATAGCCCAATTTCTCTAGCAATTCCTTCGCTTCCTTGTAGTTCCACGAGTCGTCGAACAGAACCACCATTTTTGCCTCCTTTGATTTGATGTCGTTATAATATTCCTCGGCAATTTCAGCATTGATCCCTGCTATCGGGTCCTGATACGAATACCTTGAGAGGGAGTCTCTGTTGGATAAGAGATAAATGTAGTTGTCATTACCATCTACTATAATTTTGTCATCCTCATCCGTATTTTCCTCTATCATCCTGCACAAATCAAGAATGCGCGTTTCGCCCTCCGAGTAATGGTTATCTCTTATCAATAGGTAGGCATATTGCTCTATGCAAGGCAAAATCAGCATGATCGCAGCGCCCAGCAAGACCACATTGCCCACCTTGATGGCATTCATGCGCAGGGGCTCTATGCTCCTGGCAAGCGGATATGCAAATGCCGGAACAAGCGCCAAGGCATAATGCAGATACGTTCTTCCCGACATACACATCATGACCATGGCAATCCCAAGAAAGCATATATACAAGGCATCCAGCTTTCTACGATCTCTTAAATAGACAAAGGCTCCCGCCGTAAAAGTGACCGTGATAATGGGATATAGGTAGAAGGTTTCCAAGCTTTTGATGATATTTTTTATGCCGCCTTTGCTCCCGGTGTACTGGATATTAAAGCCGATATAGCATTCAAAAAAATCTTCCATCGCACCGTTGTATGCAAGCCACAGCATGATCGGAAGCGCCAAAACTGCCGCGCCGATCAGAAAATAAAGCAAAAATTGTCCGAGCTCCTTCCATCGACGCTGCGCAATGCACTGGCACAGAACGGCAAGGCAGAACACAAACCATACCGCGATCATATTGGCCCTTAAAAGGCAGACTGCCGCGAAAGAGAAGCCCGTCAGCATGAGCCGCACTTTTGTCACTTTCTGATTTTGGAAGTAATCAAGGAAGACAAAGAGGGCGTAGCCTATAAAAAGCATGGCGTATTCCTCTGTGCAATTGCCCTCGGCCATCCAATAGCTTAATTGTGCGATGCAGATCAACGTGACAATCAGGGCCTTGATATTGTCCGTACACAGCCTTGATATTTTATAGACGCAGCAAACTGTCCCAAAAAGGAAAACCAGCTCCACCAGCCAGATCCCGTTCTTCGGAGAGATGGAATATCCCAGTGCGTTTATCAAATAGATCAGCGGCCCCTTGTGGTCGAAGGTATCGCGGTAAGGAATATACCCTTTTGTGACCGACCTTCCGATGTAGAGAAAAACACTGGAATCCGTGGCCGAAATACCGCTTCTCAAGATGTTGTTTCTTGTCAAAAGCGATGCAAGAAAGGCAATTCCGAAAAGAGCCAGCACCGTAAGCCACTTGCGCTTTTTAGCATCTTCCCAAAAGGATGTGTTGAGTATTTTCACCATTACAGTCCCCTCCGCAGCTCCTTGAAGTCACGCAGTGCCTGCCAACCGATCTTCACGATCTTTTTGACATTGATGGAATTTGTACCCGCCTGTCTCGGCTTGAAGCTGATGGGGATGAATTTGATCGCTTCGTGATAATACGCGCCATACGCCACCAGCATCGCATTCGGCAAATTATAATCCTCCCGAAGCCTGCCGATATATTTCCCGACATAATCGGAACGCATCAGGCGGAACGGCGCGTTTGCATCCGGCACCTGCACCTTGAAATAGTGCCGCAGAATGCGGCAAAGCGTCCTTTCAACAAACGCTCTGTCCTTTCCGTCTCCCCGCTCCGTGCGGTTTCCGAAGATCGCGGCATACGCATGGCGGAGCTCCCAGAATTGTTCAAACTCAGCAGGGCTCGTCTGACCGTCGGAGTCTGTCTGGAAAATAAAATCCGCCCCGTTCTCAATGGCGTAGCGGTAGCCGTATAACAGCGTCGGCCCGTGTCCGCCGTTCGGCTTTGTCAGCGGCTGAAAAAGCGGAAGCTCCTTGGCGCGTTCCTGCATCACCTCATAGGTTTTGTCCTTGCTGCCGTCGTTGATGATAACAAGCTTGGATTTTCCCTCGCCGGAATGTCTCTCAACGATTGGATACCAATCATCTATGCACTGATCGATGTTGGCCTCCTCGTTGTAAGCCGGAATAATGATGTATAATACCTCCTGTGCGTTCGGCTCCCTGCCAATGTCTTTCGCTTGTTCCATGGCTGCTTTTCCTTTCTTGCATTTACGGCGGCAAGCATATATAATCAACGGGAACGGAGGGATATGCTTGCTTTGGCCTTACTTATATGATTTAGTTTTTATTGTCGTTTTCGTCGTCACGATACGACGCGGCTGGCGTACCGGCTTTTTGTCCTCGCTGCTGCGGCTGTCCGGCTGGCTGGTGGCGCTGTTCCTCATCGTCAGCTTCTCCAAGCCGATCGCCGAATGGGTCTATGAAAATCTCCTGTATGACAAGATCGTCGCCACGGTCAGCGCCGCTTTGCCGCAGGATGTTCTCGCCGCCGTCAACAGCGGCGCAGCCACGACACAGGAGACGCTCGACGCGCTTCAAACCATGCTTGACAGTCTCGGCGGCATACTTGGCAGCGCGAGCATAAGCACCGATTCGCTCCGTCAGGTGCTTGACCTCATGCGCACCGACGGCCAGACGCTGGCGCAGGCCATCACGGACAGCATACTTCAGCCGCTCGTCATCACGGCGGTGCAGGTCGCGGCCTCCGTCGTCATTTTCCTCGTGTGCCTCTGGCTGTTTAAGCTTCTTTCCCGCGTCTCGGCGCATTTTCACAGCAGCCGTGGTGCAGTCGGCGGGCTTGGAAGCGCCCTCGGCGCTGTCCTCGGCTTCGGCGAGGGGCTTGCGACGAATTACGTCTATGCCTTCATCCTCTCCGCGCTGGCGGAGCTTGCCGGGGATAAGCTCGGCTTCATCAGCCCCGCTATTTACAATAACACGCTGCTGGTACATCTGCTGGTAAAATAATAATCCCATAAATCACCTCTGTCAAGAGGCGCAAAAAGGAGGGCGTTCCGCGTGAGAACGTCCTCCTTTGTGTATATCAATAGCAAGCGCTTTAAGCCCGCGTGCAAGGCAAGCCCAAGACCGCTCTTGCAAATCAACATATTCCAGTTGAAAAAAAATATATTTCAGGTTAAAATATGAATGTTATGAAATCAAGGCTCGCCTTGATCGGATCACTCCGAACGATGAGGGAGGAAGAACATGAAGAAAATAACCGTACCGGCAGAAACGTCGCAGCTTGAAAGCGTGAACAGCTTCATCGACGAGGTGCTGGACAGCTGCGGCTGCCCTGCCAAGATAAGGCTTCAGGTGGAGCTTGCGGTGGAGGAGATATTCGTCAACATTGCCAGCTACGCCTACCACCCCGAACGCGGCGAGGCCGAGGTCTGCGTGGACACACAGGACGATCCCCCAACCGTCACCATCACCTTTCTCGACCACGGCAAGCCCTTTAATCCGCTGGATAAGCCCGATGCGGATACGACGCTTCCCGCCTCGGAGCGCGGCATTGGCGGGCTTGGTATCCTGCTCGTGAAAAAGAGTATGGACGACGTGACCTATAGCTACGAAAACGGCAAAAACATCCTCACCATAACCAAGCAGCTATGAGGTGCTGCACCCATTCCATTTACGGAGAAATGAGGTAAGATAGTATGACCATCAACATCACGACCGAGGGAAAGAATACGACCGTCGCGCTGGAGGGTCGCCTCGACACGACGACCGCGCCGCAGCTTGAGACGGCGCTGGCCACCGTCCCCGACAGCATAGAGCTGCTTGTCCTCGATATGTCCGCGCTGGAATATCTCTCCTCTGCGGGGCTGCGCGTCATTCTCGCCGCGCATAAACGTATGCTCCATCAGGGTCAGCTTGTCGTGCGCCATGTCAACGAGACGATTCGGGAGATATTCGACGTGACCGGCTTCACCGACATCCTTACGATCGAGTGAGTGCGGCGAACCGGCTCGGACAGCCACGGCTGAAAAACGGGCGTTATTTTGTCGATCTTTCGTTCCGCCGCTTTTTCATCCCCGCCCTGTTGAGCAATCTTGGGCTCGCGCTGGGCGGAATGGCGGACTGCCTCGTCGTCGGGGCGAAGCTGGGTGCGGACGGCCTTTCAGCGATCTCACTCGGCATACCCGTCTATCTATTCTATAATGTATTAAGCTACGGCTTCTCCATCGGCGGCTCCATCCACTACGCCGCCGCACTGGCGCAGGGGCGGGCGGACGACGGACGCAGAATATTCAACAATGTCCTCGCCTTCCTCTTGGGCATATATCTTGTGACCGTGGCGGCGGGGCTTGTCTTCCTGCCACAGCTTCTCCGTCTGCTGGGCGCCGACCCCGCACACGCCGAGGTCTACGCCATCGCCAAGCGCTATGTTCGCGCCCAGCTTATATGTGTGCCGGTGCTCTACTGCCAAGGGCCGTTTTTCTACTTCGTCAACTGCGACGACGCGCCGAAGCTCGCGGCGGCGGCCATGGTCGTGTCAAACGCGGTGGACATCGTGCTCAACTATGTCTTTGTCGTTCGGATGAACATGGGCGCGGAGGGCTCGGTGTGGTCAACGGTCATCGGGGCGGCGTTTTGCCTTATCATCTGCGGCAGCCACATCGTCCTGCGGCGCGGTGCGCTGCGCTTCCGCCTTTTCCAGCGGCTCGATTTCCGTATGCTCATGCGCTACCTACGCACGGGCATTGCCTCGTCGGTGCAGTACATCTACCAGTTCATAACCGTCCTCGCCGTCAACCAGCTTCTCATGCGGACGAGCGGCGCGACGGGCGTGGCTGTGTTCGACGTCGTGTACAATCTCTCGCTGCTGACCGCCGCCATCGCCGACAGCGTTGGCTCTACGATACAGCCCATGGTAAGCACCTACCGCGCCGAGCGCGACGCTTACGCAGTCCATCGGACACTGGCGCTCTCTCTGCTTTGGGGCAGCGCGTTCTCTCTGCTGACGGCGGCGGGGCTTGACCTCTGCTCGCGTCCTCTCTGCACCCTTTTCGGTCTGGAGGGCGAGGGCTGGACGCTTGGCGTTACGGCGCTGCAAATCTATCTTTTGAGCGTATTGCCCGCCTTTTGGAATCAGTGCATGATATACTATGACCAGTCCTCCGAGCGGGTCAAAAGCGCATTTGTCACGGAATCTCTCCGCCTTTTCGTGTGCTATCTGCCACTGACCCTCATCCTTGGAAGCCGCGATCCCCTTACGTTCTGGTGGGTCTATCCTCTGTCCGAGCTGGGTGCGCTGCTCTACATACTGCTTGGAATGCGGAAACGGAGGCTCGCGTGGAAAATGGACACGGAGCGCGTCTACACCTCCCTCACCGACAGCCCCAAGACCCTCGGCGCGGAGGTCGAGGCGTTCCAGTGCCGCTGCGAGGAGTGGGGCTGCGGCGCACAAAGCTCGTACTGCGCCACGCTCGTGCTGGAGGAGCTTTGCGCGGCGATATTGGAGGATGCCGCTCGCAACGACAAAAACGATGTGCTTATAAAATTCACGGCGATACACGAGAACAACACGCTCACGCTCTACATACGCGACAATTCCTATGAGTTCAACCCCTTTGAGGTCGAGGGCGAGGACGAGGGGGATATGCTCGGCATGGTGTTCGTGCGCAAAAAGGCGCGGGACTTTTTCTACCGGCGCTATCTTGGCTTCAACACACTGGTAGTAAAGCTATAACGAGGTGTAAAAAAATGAAATCGAAGAAACAACGAAAGCCGCGAGAGCCGCAAAACGCACAGAAGCCGCGCTTCAGCATACGGCGCTCGCTGGGCGCGAAGATGACGCTTGTGATAACGCTGATCGCGCTCATCATCGGCGGCACGGCCATCACGTTCAGCTACTTCACCTATCAGCGCAGTCTGCGCGACCAGCTGACCGAGACGGCCACGAACCTTGCCTATACGATGGCGGATCTCGTTGACCCCGAATCCATTGACCGCTATCTCGAAACGGGCGAGACGGACGAGGCATATGAGCAGACGCTGGAGAGGCTGCGCATCGTCCAGCGCGACAACGAGCTTGAATACGCCGTGGTGACAAAGCCCACCGAGGAGGGCTTCTACTACATATACGACACCGACACGAGCGATGAGGCCTTTGTCCTCGGCGATTTTCAGGAATTCTACCCCGGCGCGTTTCTCGACAACAAGGAGAATTTCCTCGCCGGCAACGAGATCCCCATCATCGTCACCAACTACGAGTTTGGCTGGCTCATGTCGGCTGTCGTACCCATCAAGGACGACAACGGCGTCATGCACGGCTATGTGGATGTGGACGTATCCATGAACGAGATCATGCAGATGCAGCACTACTTCTTGCTGAACATCCTCGTTCTCTTGGCATCGCTCGCCGTTGTACTGGCGGTGGCGGGTGTGTTCGTGTCGCGGCGTATGCTCGTGACACCCATCAACCGCTTGAGCGAGGCGACAAGCAGCTTTGTCCGGCGCGGACAGCAGGGCGACGGCCTTGACCGCACACTCACGGAGCTTGACCACATGAGCAGCGGCGACGAGGTGGGGCGGCTGTACCAGTCCATCCGCCAGATGGAGGCGGACATCTTTGAATACATCGACGACCTGACCGTCGTCACGGCGGAAAAGGAGCGTATCGGCGCGGAGCTGTCCGTTGCCACGACCATTCAAGCGAGTATGCTCCCCTGCATTTTCCCGCCCTTCCCCGGTCGGCATGAGTTTGACATCTATGCCACCATGACCCCCGCCAAGGAGGTCGGCGGCGACTTCTACGACTTCTTCCTCATCGACGACGACCATCTTGCCATGACCATCGCGGACGTGTCCGGCAAGGGCGTTCCGGCGGCGCTGTTCATGGTGATAACCAAGGTGCTGCTGAAAAACAGTGCCCAGAGCGGCAAAACGCCGCATGAGGTGCTGGAGGAGGTCAACACCCAGCTTTGCGCGAACAACGCCGTGGATATGTTTGTGACCGTCTGGCTCGGCATATTGGAGATCTCCACGGGCAAGCTCACCTGTGCAAACGCGGGGCATGAATACCCCGTGCTCTACCGTGCAGGCAGCGGCTATGAGCTTGTTCACGACAAGCACGGCTTTGTCGTCGCGGGCATGGAGGGCAGCCGCTATCGGGACTATACACTGGAGCTTCACAAGGGCGACAGCCTGTTTGTGTACACGGACGGCGTACCCGAATCCACAAACGCCGCCAATGAGCTTTTCGGCACAGACCGCATGGTCGCGGCGCTCAATCGCCACGTCGATGACAGCGTAGACCGGCTTCTGCCGGAGATGAAATCGGAGCTTGACGGCTTCGTCGCCGGTGCGCCCCAGTTTGACGACATCACCATGCTCGTCATGCGCTATAACGGCAACGACGGCAAATAACACAAGGCAAACACCGGGGCGGACATCAGCGAATGTCCGCCCCGGCATTTTCACGCTCTCATGCCCTGTGGCATAGGATGGCTGGGAGGCTTATGTGATGGACGATGTTTTGAAAGCGCCGGATGATTTTGCCGCCGTGTGGCTGCGCGTCAGCGGACGGACGACGGATACGCCCGCAGCCGCGCCGGATGAGGACGCGCTCTACCGCGGCTTCATCCGCGAGGCGTATTGCAGCGCCGTATTCTGCGGCGCACTGGCCAAGATGTTTCCCGCGTCGGGGCGCACGGAGCTGCTGAATCATGCGCAGGAGTGCAAGGGTCGCTGCCGCGTCCTGCGGGCGGA
>CAVIIB010000017.1:0-5340 GCA_963642815.1 Oscillospiraceae bacterium
TGCCGATGAGTATGCCGAATATGAAGATGGCAACGAGGATATAGAGGAAGGTGCTCATGTGGTCTCCTTATGGGTGCAGCGCGTATACAAATTCTCTTGCAGCCGCGTCCGCCTCAAGAATCTGCGAAAGCGAGGGCGTCTCGATAAAGGCTATGCCGTTCACCGCCGCAAAAACACTTTCGTATATGTCATTATACCCAATGCGGTGCGCCAAAAACAGCCCAACCGCCGCCTCATTCGCCGCCGACAGCACAGCCGGAGCGCTGCCGCCCTTGCGGGCGCAGTCGATGGCAAGCCCAAGACAGGGTGTTTTTTCAAAATCGGGGCGCTCGAAGCTGAAGTCGCGCATAGCCGTCCAGTCGAGCCGCTGATACGGCGAGGGCATACGCTCCGGCCAGCTCATGGCGTACTGGATGGGCAAGCCCATGTCCGGCACGGCAAGCTGCGCCAGCACTGTCCCGTCCGTCAGCTCCACCATGGAGTGGATGACGCTCTGTGGGTGTACCACGACCTCAATATCATCCGGCGAGACGGAGAAAAGGTGCATGGCCTCGATGAATTCAAGTCCCTTGTTCATCATGGTCGCGCTGTCCACGGATATTTTTGCGCCCATGCTCCAGTTGGGGTGCTTCACAGCCTGCTCCGGCGTTACCGCCGCCGTCTCGGCGCGGGTCTTACCGCGAAACGGTCCGCCGGAGCCGGTCAGCAAAATGCGCCGAAGCTGTCTGCGCCGTCCCTCAAGGCACTGGAAGATGGCCGAATGCTCGGAATCGACAGGGACGATCTCCGCGCCTGTCTCCGCCGCCGCAGCCATAACGAGCCGTCCGGCACATACCAGCGTCTCCTTGTTGGCAAGGCAGATACGCTTACGCTGCGCAATGGCATCGAGCGTCGGCAAAAGCCCCACCGAGCCGGACACGGCCGTCACAACAGCGTCACAGTCGTCCATCACCGCCGCCTCACGCAGCGACTGCATACCGCTCCCAACGCGGACGGGCATATCCGCCAGCGCCACGCGAAGCTGCTGTGCCGCCGTCTCATCGAAGACGGAGATAAATTCCGGCTTGTATTTTCGCGCCTGCTCCTCCAAGCGTGTAACGTCGCGGTTGGCGCTGAGCGCCCGCACACGCACGCCGAGGTGCTCCGCCGCCGCCAGCGACTGGCGGCCAATCGAGCCGGTCGAGCCGAGAATGGAAACCGTTTTTATCATGCCTTGCCTCCCACATCACCGAAGCGCCGTTCTCGTGCGGCAAAGGCCGCGATAGCCTGCTCCAAGTCCTGCTCGGAGAAATCCGGCCACAGCGTGTCGGTGAAATACAGCTCGGTATAGGCGAGCTGCCACAGAAGATAGTTGGATATCCGCTTTTCGCCGCCCGGACGGATGAGCAGATCGGGGTCGGGCACACCCGCCGACCAGAGATAGGAGGAAAAGCCTGTCTCATCGAGCTCCGGGCAACCGTCCGCCGCCCAGCGCTTCGCGGCACGGACGATCTCGTCCCGTCCGCCGTAGTTGAGACAGATGTTCACCTGCCCCTCGGTATAGACCGACGAGCGCTCCTCACATTCGCGGCAAAGCCGCTGCAACGACGGCGACAGCGGCGAAATATCGCCGAAAAAACGGATACGCCGGTGGTCGCGTTCGAGGTTGTTAAGCTCCTCGATGAGGTGCTTTTCAAGCAGCGCCATGATGGCGGCAACCTCCGCTTTAGGTCGCCGCCAGTTTTCCGTGGAAAAGGCATAGAGCGTTAGATACTCCACGCCCAGCGCCTTACAATGGTTCGCAATGCGCCGGAACGCGCTCACCCCGGCGGCATGACCCGCCGAGCGCGGAAGACCGCGCCGCTTTGCCCAGCGACCGTTTCCGTCCATGATGATGGCGATATGGCGGGGGAGCCCGGAAGACCCCTCCGCCGTCAAGCTTGCTTCGTTCATACTCTCAGCCGATCTCAAACAGCTCTTTTTCCTTGGCGTCCGTCAGCCGGTCGATCTCCTTGATGGCGGCGTCCGTCAGCTTTTGCAGATCCTTTTCGAGCAGCTTCTGGTCGTCCTCGGTGATCTCCGAGGCCTTTTGCTGCTTCTTGAAGGCGTCCATCGCGTCACGGCGGATGTTCCGCACGGCAACCTTCGCGTCCTCGCCATACTTGCGCACCTGCTTGGCGAGATCCTTGCGGCGCTCCTCCGTGAGCTGCGGGAAGACGAGGCGTATCACGCGGCCATCGTTCTGGGGGTTAATGCCCACCTCAGATGACTGGATCGCCTTTTCAATGCCCTTGAGGACACTGGTATCCCACGGGGTAATGACGAGTGTGCGCGGGTCAGGGTTAGAGATAGAGCCGACTTGGTTGATGGGTGTGGGTGTGCCGTAGTAGTCAACGCTTATGCCCTTGAGCACAGCGGCGTTGGCGCGTCCGGCACGCACGGAGTCAAACTGGTTGACCAGAAACTCCTGCGCCTTTTTCATTTTTCCTTCAAATTCTTTCAGCTCGGACATGGGGTGCTCCTCCTTGTCGGTAATAGTTTCAAAAATCAGTGCCGCGCCGTGCTTCAGCGCACGAGCGTTCCGGCCTTTTCGCCGCCGATCACGCGGAGAATATCCTCCGGAGAGAGGCGGAACAGCATAAGCGGCATGGCGTTGTCGCGTCCCATACAGGCCGCCGTGGAGTCGACCACGCCGAGGTGCTTGCCCAAGATCTCATCATAGGCGATCTCGTCGTAACGGACAGCCGTCGGGTCGGTATGGGGGTCGGCGGTGTATACGCCGTCGATGTTCTTTGCCATCAGCACCACATCCGCGCCGATCTCAACGCCCTTGAGCACGGCAGCCGTGTCCGTGGAGAAATACGGCGAGCCGGTACCACAGCCGAAGATGACGACGCGCCCCTTTTCCATGTGGCGTATCGCCCGGTCATGCTCATAAAGCTCCGCCACGGGGCCGACGGCGATCATCGTCATCACCCGCGCCGGTTGACCAAGCTGGATAAAAGCGTCCTGCAACGCGAGACAGTTCATGACCGTAGCCATCATGCCCATCTGGTCAGCCCGCGTCCGCTCCATTTTTCCGCCGCCGTCCTTGACGCCGCGCCAGAAGTTGCCGCCGCCGACCGTAATGCCGACCTGCACTCCCTGCTTTACACAGTCCATGACAGCGCCGCACACGCTTTTCAGAAAATCAAAATCAATGCCCCGGCCACCTTCGCCGCCGAGCGCCTCGCCGCTTATTTTCAGCAGCACACGCCGATAGGCCGCCTTGTTTGCGCCCATGCTCCATCCCCCTATTGGTTTTTGTCGAATCATATTCACGATGAATTTTACCATAAGCGTCCGCCAATTTCAACCGGCTTCGCGCCCTTGCCGCGTTATATTTTTTGCATGAGCGTCGTATATGTGGATGAGCTGTTTTTGCTCAATCTCGGAATTGACTATTTTTTGCTGCTCGGCACGGCACGGGTGTGCGCCCTGCCGCTGCGCCGTATACGCTTCGCACTGGCGGCGGCGTTTGGCTCGCTCTGGTGCTGCGTCTCGCTGCTGCCCGGTCTTGTCTGGCTCGACGGCACGGTCATGAAGACGGTGCTGGCGCTGGCGCTATGCCTGCTTGCCTTTGGGCGCGACGCAAAGCTCTGGCGCAGCCTTGCGGTGTTTCTGGGGCTGTCCGTGCTCTTTGGCGGCGCTGTTTGGGCGGCGGGGCTGCAACGCGGCGTGTGGCGCACGGACGGGCGGCTCGTCCGGCTTGATATGCGGGTGCTGCTGCTGTCCTTTGCGCTGTGCTGGGCGGGCGTGAGCCTCGTATTCCGCCGTGCGGCGCAGAAGGCGGAGCGCGAGCTGCACGAGCTGGCGATTTGGCGTAACGGGCGCTGCGTACATATCCGCGCCCTGCGTGATACGGGCAACGAGCTCTACGACCCGCTCACGGGGCGGCGCGTCGTCGTGGCGGAGGCGGACGCACTGGCAGGGCTGCTTGACACGGCGGAGCGGGAGGCGTTGGAGCTTCCTGTGACGGAGGCTATGCAGAGGCTGCGGGGCTTTCGACTCATTCCCTATGCCTCGCTCGGCGGGAGTGGTCTTCTGCTCTGCTTTCGCCCGGAGCGCATGACCGTGGACGAGATGGAGCGGGACGATCTGGCGGTAGCCGTCAGCAGCGTTCCGCTGGGGGACGGCCAGTATCAGGCTGTGATGTGATGGGAGGTACTTATGCTTCGTAGGCTCATTTTGCGACTGCGGCTGCTTCTGGCGGCACACGGCCAGCGCATTTTGTATATCGGCGGCAGCGACTATCTTCCCCCGCCCCTCGACCGTGCGGCGGAGGCGGAGGCAATTGCGGCGCTGGCGCAGGGTGAGGCACTGGCGCGGCAAACGCTCATCGAGCACAATCTGCGCCTTGTCGTCTATATTGCCCGTCGCTTTGAGAACACTGGCGTGAATTTGGAGGATCTTATCTCCATCGGCACTATTGGGCTCATCAAGGCAGTCGGCACGTTCCGCAGCGATAAGAATATCAAGCTCGCGACCTATGCCTCCCGCTGCATTGAAAACGAAATTCTCATGTATCTGCGCAAGCTCTCGTCCCGTCGCGGTGAGATCAGCTTTGACGAGCCGCTCAACACGGATTGGGACGGCAATGAGCTTTTGCTGTCGGATGTGCTTGGGACGGACGGCGATGAGGTATCGCGCCCGATGGAGGACGATGTGGAGAAGCAGCTTCTCATGCAGGCGATCAGCCGTCTAAGTGAGCGCGAGCGCAGCATTATCCTCATGCGCTTCGGGCTTGACGGCTGCACGGAGCAGACGCAAAAGGAGGTCGCAGACCAGCTCGGTATCAGCCAAAGCTACATCAGCCGTCTCGAAAAGCGCATCATAGCCCGCCTCCGCCGCGAGCTTGTGAGACAGCTTTGAAAACATCTGGCCTATAAATTTGTGGTCATTTTGCAAATATTCCGCGTTTTTTCTTGCCCATTTTAAGCATACTATGTTATAATGAAAACGTAAGAGGCGCTTGCCTCTTGTCCACTTTGCCAAGACGCCTGTGTGGGCGTTGCGATAACAAAAAGACAAGGAGGTCACAGCATGGGATTTTTGAAGAAGCTGCTTGGTTTCGGTGTGGCAGCCGGAGCCGGTGCTGCGGCGGTCAAGGTCGCCGAGAAGGTCAAGGAGAACAACCCGACGGGCTTTGCCGACGAGGAGGGGAAAACCGACCCGAAGACCGTCGTTGACGAGGTCGTTCGCGCCGCCGGTGAGTTTTGCCACGAAACCGCCGATGTCGTGAAGGAGAAAGCGCCGGAGGTCGTCGAAAAGGTCAAGGATCTCGCCGGTATCTCCGTATCCATCGAGATCGAGCCGGATAAG
>CAVIIB010000017.1:5350-28961 GCA_963642815.1 Oscillospiraceae bacterium
GGATAAGCCCGCGCCTGCCTCGGAGGAACCCGACGAAGACTCTGCGGAATAATCCCCCGCTCATACGAAAAGCGCCCGGTCGCCGCCGGGTGCTTTTCTTTTGTCAATTTTGCCAAATTGGGTATGGCATTTGTGAAAAATGTGTGTTATCATATTTTCGATTAGTAATTTAGCCGCGTAATTTAGCCAACTAATGTTCCATGGAGAGAAATTTATGAACGAGCTTTTGACGGGCGATGTCCGAAAAATCTGGAGAAAGTATCTATTCGCTGCACTGGGCAGCGCGATCATCAGCAGCATATATGCCACGGTCGACCTCATCATCGTCGGTCAGTATGAGGGACCCAACGGCGCGGCGGCCATGGCCGTTATCCAGCCGATGTGGAGCATTATCATGGCCATCGGCATTATGTTTGCTGTCGGCGGAAGCGTAATGCTGGGCGTGGCTCGCGGCGCAAAGGACAAGTCCGGCGAGAGCTATTTCTCCGTCACGATCGTCGCCTCCGTTGTCGCCTCGGCGCTGCTCGTGCTTATTTTCCGCCTATACCGCTTCCCGCTGTACCGCCTCTTTGGCGCGAGTGAGGAGCTTATGCCGCTTGTCGAGGCGTATGCCGGTTGGTTGAGCTTCTTCCTGCCCTGCTTCCTTGTTGGGCAGGTGCTTATCTTCTTCCTGCGCAACGACGGTGCGCCCGTGCTGGCCACGGTCGCTGTCAGCTCCTGCGGCGCTCTGAATATTCCCGGTGACTTGATTCTCGTCTACGGCTGCGATATGGGCATGGAGGGTGCGGCCATTGCCACCGTCCTCTGCCAGACGCTCGCCGTGCTCATCATGTGTACCCACTTTCTACGCAAGAAATGCACGCTCCGCTTCGTCTGGCCGGAGCATTTCGGTCAAAGACTTGCCGACATCCTGCGCACGGGCTTCTCCCCTTTTATCGTCGACATCTCTGTTTTTGTAAGCTCCATCCTGTTCAACAACCGCATTATGCGCCTCGCCGGAGCGACGGAGCTTGCCGTCTACGGCACTTGCTCCAGTATCATTGTGCTGACGCTCGGTTTGTTCTACGGCGTGGGCGGTGCGTTGCAGCCCATTGCCTCTGCGAGCCGCGGCGCTAAGGACTATAAGCGCATGACCGACTCACTCCGCCTCGCGCTGACCAGTGCGCTCTGTATCGCCGTCCTATTCACGGCAATCGTAGAGCTTTTCCCCACCACCATTCTCCGCGCCTATATGTCCGTCACGCCGGAGGTGCTTGCCGTCGGTCCGCGTATCCTGCGCGTCATCGGCGTGAGCTTCGTGTTCCTCTCCGTGAACATCACCGCAAGCTACTACCTCCAATCCGTCCTGCGGACGCGGGAGTCGCTGGCCGTATCGCTGCTGCGCGGCGTTGTGCTGACCTGCCCGCTGCTGTTCCTGCTTCCGGCTGCGTTCGGCTTTGACGCGATCTGGTGGACGACACCCCTCACCGAGTTCATAACCGCCGTTGTCGCGGCGATTCTGATAAAAATGCAAATTCAAAAGGATAAGGAGATATAAGAACCATGAACCATGAAGCTGTTGTCGTGGCCTATGGCCGCAGCCCCTGCTGCCGCGCCCGCAAGGGTGGGCTTGCCCAGATGCACCCCATCGAATACGCCGCCCAGACCCTCAAGGGTGTGTTGGCGAAGATACCCCAGCTTGACCCCGCCGACATTGACGACGTTATCACCGGCTGCGCCTCCCCCACCAATGAGATGAGCATGAACGCCTCCCGCCTCATCGTCAACCGCGCCGAGCTGCCGGAGTGCGTCTCCGCGCAGACCATCAACCGCTTCTGCTCCTCCGGTCTACAGGCCATCGCCACGGCCAACAACGCCATTGTCGCCGGACAGATGCGCTGTGTCGTCGCCGGCGGCGTGGAGTGCATGACGAAATGCTTCGCCCCCTACCCCGACGAGCAGAAGGATCCGTGGTTTGACGAAAACTACATCGGCGGCTATATGTCCATGGGCGAGACGGCGGAGCGTGTCGTTGACCGCTACGGTATCAGCCGCGAGCGCATGGAGGAGATGGCGCTTCGCAGCCACACCCTCGCTGCCAAGGCTCGCAAGGACGGCAAGCTCAACAAGTGCATTATCCCCATCGAGGATCAGGACGGCAACATGGTCGAGTATGACGACGGTATCCTCGCCGACATGGACGGCAACCTCAAGACCTCCATGGAGAAGATGGCGTCCATGAAGCCCTGCTTCCGCGAGAACGGCACTGTGACCGCCGCCACCTCCTCCCAGACCACCGACGCGGCGGCCTATGTCGTGCTGATGGATCGCGCCTTTGCCGAGGAGCTCGGCATCAAGCCCATCGCCCGTCTTCTTGGCTTCGCCGTCGCCGGCTGCGACGCGACCGTCATGGGCATTGGCCCCATTTACGCCGTTCCCAAGGTCATGAAGCAGATCGGTATGAGCGTGGAGCAGATGGACGTGGTGGAGCTGAACGAGGCCTTTGCCAGCCAGTCTCTCGCCGTCATCGACACGCTGGGGCTTGATTGGAGCAAGACCAACCCCTACGGCGGCGCGATGGCGCTCGGTCATCCCATGGGCGCTACCGGCGCGTTCCTGACCATGAAGGCGCTGGACTACCTCCAAGACCCCGAAACGGCGGGCAAATACGCCCTCGTTACCATGTGCATCGGCGGCGGCATGGGCGCAGCCGGTGTCTTCGAGCTTTGCAAATAAGAGTATACGCCATAAAATCTCCCGTTCGGTCATTGCCGGACGGGAGATTTTTATATGTTGTGGTTGCTTTTATTCTTCAGTCAGACGCTTTTGTTGTTCAAGCAATACATCTATCATTTGAGATACCGCCAGCAAAGTAGCCGCATTGCAACGATGCAGCTTTGCTGCTATATCGCTGTCTATTCGTGTAGTCGGCAAGGCAAACGGCGTGTCCATGATGAAATAGTCAATGCTGGTTTCAAGGGCGCAGGATAACTTTAGGAGCATACCCAACGAGACCTTGCACTGTGCCGTCTCTATATGGCTCATGTGGTTATTGGAACAATTCACGAGCGCACTAAGCTCCGCCTGTGTCAAGCCCTTTTCCATGCGCAGCTTCCGTATGCGCTGGCCGATTTTCTCGTAATCAACATCTTTGGGAACCATAAATGTCACCACCTGTTCAATGGTGGTTTATTTTATCTCATTTATGGCTTTCACTAAACAAACTACAACAGCAGATTGCCATTCTAGTTGTATCATGTTACAATGTTTCTGCAAAATTGCCGTTCTAATTGTATTTTAGGACACAATTTACGGCAAGGATAAAAACAGAAAGGGATGGCACTCATGCAAAAAAACAGAAAATCAGCTTTCTTACTCCTCGCACTTGTTCTGGTCATAAGCCTTTTTACCGGCTGTTCGTCCAGTGCGAAAAACAAAGCCCCAATAAGCATACCGATACCGACCTATGTACCTCAAGCGACACCAAGCACAACGCCAGAAGCACCGACAGAACAGACTTCCGAAAGCACTTCATCCGAGGACAGCCCCTTTGAGATACACTTTTTAGATGTAGGACAGGCCGATGCTGCACTTGTCTTGTGCGACGGACACGCTATGCTCATTGATGGCGGTAACAGCGAGGACTCAAACATGGTATATGCCTATTTGAGGGACATGAAGCTCGATTATCTGGACTACATCGTTGCAACCCACGGGCACGAGGATCATGTCGGTGGTCTTTCCGGCGCACTGAACTATGCAAGGGTAGGAACAGCCTATAGCCCTGTTGCTGACTATGACAGTGAGGCATTTTCCGATTTCCAAAAATATTTGGATTCACAAGGCATTTCCATCACAATTCCCGAAGTCGGGAGCTACACCACGCTCGGAAGTGCAAGGGTCGAATTTCTTGCGCCCATCCACATCACAGGTGATCCCAACAATGATTCCCTAGTCCTGCGTATAGTATACGGTGACACCTCTTTCCTGTTTACAGGAGATGCGGAACGCGAGGAAGAACAGGACATCCTCGATTCCGGCTGCACTGTTAAAAGCACTCTATTAAAGGTTGGACACCATGGCAGCGAAAACGCGACCAGCTACCCATTTCTGTATGCGGTTGAGCCGGACTATGCCGTTATCTCGGTTGGCAGCGATAATAATTATGGACATCCGACCGAAGAAGCCTTGAGCCGTCTTCGCGATGCCGATGTGACCGTGTATCGTACAGATATGCAAGGAACTATTATATGCCGGAGTGACGGTCAGCAGCTTACATTTACAACGGAACGGAATGAAAATGCTGACACGCTGGCGCTTCCCACTCCGAAGCCTACGTCCGCGCCAACCCCAGAACCCACGCCGGAGCCGACAGAGGCACCGTTGCAAGAAAGCACGGTGTCCGAAACGATGGTATGGATACCACAGTCCGGCTCCAAGTATCACAGCAATTCATCTTGCAGCAACATGAAGAACCCGTCCCGTGTGACACTCTCCGATGCCGTTGCATGGGGCTATGAACCCTGCAAGAAGTGCTATTGATATAACACATCCCCCGCAGAAAAATCTGCGGGGGATGCTGATGAACGGGATACTGGGGGATGAGGTTATTTGTGCGCGTCGTACCATGCGTCGAGGTCGATACCGAAGCTCTCGTATTCCTCGCGGGTGGGACCGTAGTTGCCGTCGTCGAAGCTCCAGCTCTCATAGGCCGTGGGCAGGAAGATCTCCATCTCGGAGCGCAGACGGTTGTGGGAGAACTCGGTGTACTGCGGGGAGCTGAGATAGTCGTGCTTGGAGGAAGCCGCGACCTGTGCGCCGCCTTCGCCCTCCCAAGCCTGCTGCTCACCGGTCTTATTGTCGATACGGGCATATTCCGCCGCCTCGTCAGAGGAGCCGCCGGCACCGCCGGACGCGCCGCCGGCGCTGCCGCCGGAGGTCTTACCGCCAAGGGTCAGATAGAAGCTGCCCATGAAGTCGGTGAACATATGGAGATGCCACATCTTCCACACGCCGTTTTCTTTCACGAAGTCCACGCCGTAGGCTTCCCAGATGGTGTTGCCGGTCTGGCCGGATTCGGCGATCATGCCGGGGCTATACCAGAAGCACTTGGCCGTCTGACCGTCGTCCGCGACCTCGATGATGGCCGTGGTGGTGACATGGAGCAGAAGCTGGCCGACACCGCCGTAGACCTCCAGAATTTCTTCATCCGTCCAGCCCTCGATGTCGATGTTGTTGTTCGCGCAGTAGTTCTTTGCCGTGGTGAGCCAAGAGCTGTCATGACCGTCCACATACGCCTCCCAGATGGAGTCGTAGCCGACATAGAAGCCCTGATTCTGACCAAAGGACGCGGTGGCGCGGTTTTCCGGCTCGTTGACCCAGATGGTCTCCATCTCGTCCTTGTGCAGACCGTAGCAGTGGTACATGACGTGCCAGCTCATGATGTTCTGGATCTCCTGCTGGTCGCAGGCCTTCTGCGCCATGGCCGCCACTTCTTCGAGGTCAACGTCGCTCTTTGCGAACGCGCCGACACCAAGGCTCATGACCAGCGCCGCGATGCAGGCGACGGTCACAACGAGTTTCCATGTTTTCTTCATACTGTTCCTCCATCCATAAAATTGATGATAAGCTAACAAGCTTGCTTTCACTATAACACACAATGGTGAAAAACACACGACAAATCGTATATCTTTTTCATTTTTTGTACAAAATCACTAAAATTCAAGTGAAAAGCAGTCCAGCCCCGTCTCACCGTCCGGCGCGATGTCGGATAGGCGGTTCTGCTTTTTCACAGTCTGCGCACAAATGCGAGAGCGTGTTTTCACGGCGTGGAATTTGTGCTATAATAATGCGGGGCAATTCAGTGAAGCTCAAAAAACGCTGTGATTTCGCGGCTTTTGGCGTGATTACAAAAACGTATATTATTATGTAAACTTTAATTGTAACGAAAAGTTACAATATTTTATCGCATTTTTACGGCGTATGAAAAGAGGCGTATCGACTTTGAAAAAACTGTTTGGCGAGCTTGCGCGGCGTGTGCGCGAGGGCGGCAGTGCCGTACTCTGTACCGTTGTCGAAAGTCATGGCTCCACGCCGCGAGGTCCCGGCGCGATGATGGTCGTGTTCCCGAACGGCGAAACCCTCGGCACTGTCGGCGGCGGGCGTGTGGAATATGAGGCCATCCAGCGGGCGCTCCATGCGTTCGACGAGGGACATGACGCGCTGGAGCGCTATGTCCTCACGCCAAATCAGGTCGCCGACCTCGGCATGATATGCGGCGGCAACCAGAGCATATACTTTCTCCTTGTGGACGGCGGCGACGAGAAGGCCGCCGGTCTCTTCGAGCGGGCGGCGGCGCTTTTCCATGAGCAGCGCGACAGTTGGCTGTTCACACGGCTGCGCCCCGGCGGGCGTGCCGAGTATGACCTCTACACCGACGGCGCGTTTCTCCTTGGGCGCTTTTCCGCGCCGGAGGAGACCGCATTGCCCCGCCTCTCTCCCCGACTTGCGGACGGCGTTCTCATCCAGCCCATCAGCCGCAGCGAGACGGTCTATGTGTTCGGCGGCGGTCATGTGTCGCAGGCGCTCGTACCGCTGCTTGCCACGCTCGACTTCCCCGTCGTCGTATACGATGAGCGCCCCGAATTCACCGACCCTACGCTATTCCCCACGGCGCTGCGCACCGTCTGCGCCCCCTATCCTGCGCTGCTGGAGCATATCGACCCGAAGCCGAACGACTACGCCGTGGTGATGACACGCGGGCATGAGGGCGACTTCACCGTGCAGCAACGACTGCTGACCCGACCGCCACGCTATATCGGTGTCATCGGCAGCCACCGCAAGGCGGCGTTGCAGCACCAGCGCCTGCTGGACGAGGGCTACACCGAGGAGGCGCTCTCCATCGTCCACTCCCCTATCGGTCTCCCCATCGGCGCACAGACCCCCGCCGAGATCGCCGTCTCCGTGGCCGCCGAGCTTATCAAGCTGCGAAGCGACGAATAAATCTGAAACGACATCTGCATAAATAAAATGACCTCCGTGCAAACTAGTGATACATTCTGCATGGAGGTTTTTTACATGAAAAAATATGTGATCGCCGCCGTGGTGCTGGCCGTCATGCTTGCGCTTAGTCCCACGGCCTTGGCCGACAGCTACCAAGAAACCGGCAGCCCTGTCAGCTTTGAGGGCAGCATTCTTGAGGTCATCGCCAGCGAAGCGATAAACGCGGAGAATACCACGCCGGAGCCGACGGGCTCCGCACCCGTGGCGGAAAATCAGGAGATCGAGACCTATCGCGGCGTGTCGGTCGGCGGTCAGCTCACAGCGACCGATCCCGACGGCGGGACGCTCTATTATGAGCTGACGACAGAGCCGGTCAAGGGCAAGGTCGTTTTGAGCGCCGATGGCTATTTCGTCTACACACCCGACGAGGGCAAGCGCGGCAAGGACTATTTCGCGTTCCGCGTCACGGATGAGCAGGGCAACAAAAGTCAGGAGGGCACGGTTCTCATCCGCCTCATGCGCCAGCGCACGGATGTGTGCTATGCCGACTTGGACGGCGACGGCTGCGCTTACAGTGCGACGGTGCTTGCCGAGAACGGCATTTTCATCGGCGAGCGCGTCGGCACGGACTGGGTGTTCTCGCCCGACGAAAGCGTTTCACGCGGCGAATTTCTGTCCATGTGCATGGTGCTGGGCGGTGAGGACATTGTGCAGGGTGTGCTCTCCACCGGCTTCATGGACGACGGCGATATAGACGGCTGGGTGAAGCCCTATGTGTCCACGGCGCTGATGAACGGCTATATCGGCGGCACGGGCGCTGATGGCGCGGCGAGCTTTCTCTCCTCCGACGGCGTGACGCTGGGCGATGCCTGCTCCATGCTCAACGCGGTCGTCGGCGTGACGGATGTCGTCTCCGTCTCCGCCGTGGATGAGGGCAATCAGGCCGTCGCCAATCTCCGCGCCTGCGGCATACTCACCGGCAGCGCCCCACTTGACACGCCTGTCACCCGCCGCTCCGCCGCCGAGCTCCTCGCCGGTGCGCTCGATGTCATGAATCGGCGATAAGCAACTATAAACTGGTGGTATGAACCGCCCTGAAAAGGGTCTCAGAGGGTCTGACACCGCAGGAACATCACAGGCAGCCGCTTCAAGTGGCTGCCTTTTTATGTCTTGAAGACTGCTCTTTCCCTTGAGAAACCCTATAAACTATGCTACACTCAAGTACGGCGAAAGGAGCGATTATCATGGCCAACATACTCGACTACCTAGGCTGGCGCGGAGACCTTCCCTTTTCCGTCTCCCCGTTCAACGAGGTCGACAACTACATCGTGACCAAGATAGGCACACCCGACCTGAGCGGCGTTGTCCCTGCCGACCGCACGGAGGTCTCCATCGCCCAAGCGGTAAAGACCTATTACGAGCTGCACGGTGCGGACGGGGATAAGCTCGGTGCGCTGGCCTCCCCGGACATCACGCCCTCGTTCCGTGCGCTGCCGGAGACGGTTCGCTTTGCGCCGCTGCGTCTCTCCTGCTATGTAAAGCGCGTCGTGCCGGAGCTTACGGAGCAGTTCTCCGCGCTGACCATTGCGCTGCCCGACGGCTCGCACTATATCTCCTTCCGCGGCACGGACGATACCCTGCTCGCGTGGAAGGAGGACTGCCTCATGGCGGTGGAAAAGGCCGTCCGCGCCCAGACGGACGCGGTGGAATACCTCGCTCGTGCCGCCGAGCTTCATGCCGGTCCGCTCATCGTGGGCGGTCACTCCAAGGGCGGCAACCTCGCCGTATATGCGGCGGCCATGGTGCCGGAGGCGGTACAGGCGCGTATCATCGCCGTTTACAGCAACGACGGCCCCGGCTACCGGCCGGATTTCCTGACCCGACCCGGCTACCTCCGCATACGCGACCGCGTACACACGCTTCTGCCCCAATTTTCGCTTGTCGGTATGCTTTTAACGCAGGAAACAAATATCACCGTCGTCAAGAGCAGCCGTCCGGGAATCCCCGCACACGACGGCTTCACATGGGAGGTCATGGGAACGCGCTTTGTCCGCTGTGAGGAGCTGAGTCGCAGCAGCCGCGCCTTTAAGGAAAGCGTGGAAAACGCGCTTGGCAGCATGGACACGGACGAGCGACGCGAATTCATCGACGAGTTTTTTGCCGCGCTCACCGCCACCGGCGCCGTCACCATCACGGAGCTTACGGAGCACAAGCTGCGCCAAGCCCTCTCCGTCCTGCGCACTCTCCGCAAGGGCAGCCGCACCAAGCGCTTCGCCCTTGAGGTGATGGAGGGCATAGCGCGAGAATACATCCCCCTGCGGGCGCTGAAAGCCCAGACTGAGGAGGGCAGCCCCCGTGATGAGTAAGCTCAAGACCACCCTGTTTTCCGAACGGGGTATGAACGCGACAAGCTCCGTTTTCTTTTTGCTTCTCTGCATACTCCGCGGCGACTGGAGCATCGCCGCCGCCCTGCTCTGGGGCGTTTATCTCATTTTCGCCGTAAAGCTCGCCCCAACAAAGGCGGGACGTATCGTGAACACGCTGCTGCTCGTCTTTGTCGCCGTCATGCTCGCCCTCAACGCCATCCATCGCCTCGCGGTCTGACCGCCGCTATATAGCACAAGCCTCCGTATGACAGGTGCATACGGAGGCATTCGCTTTATTCGCTTTTTTTGAGAATTTCCATGAACTGCTCGCCGGTGATGGTCTCCTTTTCGTAGAGGAAGGCGGCGAGCTCATCGAGCTTTGGGCGGTTGTTTTTGAGAATGTCGAGCGCCTTTTGGTGCTGGGTACGGACAAGCTCCACGACCTTTTTGTCTATCTCCGCCTGCGTTTCCGCCGAGCAAGCGAGCGAGGTATCGCCGCCGAGGTATTGATTCGTCACGGTTTCGAGCGCCACCATGTCAAATTCGTCACTCATGCCGTAGCGTGTGAGCATGGCGCGGGCGAGCTTCGTGGCCTGCTCGATGTCGTTCGACGCGCCGGTGGTAATGCTGCCGAACGCGACCTCCTCCGCAGCGCGTCCGCCCGTGAGCGTGGCAATCTTGTTTTCAAGCTCCGTCCGGCTCATGAGATAATGCTCGCCCTCCTCCACCTGCATGGTGTAGCCGAGTGCGCCGGAGGTGCGCGGGACGATGGTTATTTTCTGCACGGGCGCGGAATCGCTCTGCATGGCGGCGACCAGCGCGTGACCTATCTCATGGTAGGCGACAATGCGCTTCTCCCCATCCGTGAGGATGGCGTTTTTCTTCTGGTAGCCCGCGATAACAACCTCGATGCTCTCCTCAAGGTCAGCCTGCGTCGCGAAGCCCCGCCCGTTGCGGACGGCACGAAGCGCAGCTTCGTTCACGATGTTGGCAAGCTCCGCGCCGGATGCACCCGCCGCCATACGCGCCACCTTTTCAAAGTCCACATCCTCGGCCAGCTTTATCTTGCGGGCGTGTACCTTCAATATCTCGACGCGCCCACGCAGATCGGGCAGCTCCACCGGCACACGCCGGTCAAAGCGCCCCGGACGGGTCAGCGCCGGGTCAAGCGATTCGGGGCGGTTTGTCGCGGCGAGGATGATAACGCCGTTGTTGCCCTCAAAGCCGTCCATTTCGGTCAGAAGCTGGTTGAGCGTCTGCTCGCGCTCGTCGTTCGTGGACAGCGCGTTGTCACGCTTTTTGCCGATGGCATCGATCTCGTCGATAAAGACGATACACGGTGCTTTTTCCTTGGCTTGACGGAAAAGGTCGCGCACCTTGCTTGCGCCCATGCCCACAAACATCTCGACAAATTCCGAGCCGGACATGGAGAAGAACGGCACGTTTGCCTCACCCGCGACCGCCTTGGCCAGCATGGTCTTGCCCGTTCCCGGAGGTCCGACGAGCAGTACACCCTTGGGCATGGATGCGCCGATGTCTTGGTATTTCTTCGGGTCGTGGAGATATTCAACGATCTCGGTCAGATTTTCCTTGGCCTCATCCTCGCCCGCCACGTCCGAAAAGCGGATGCCGTCGGAGGATTTGACGTATACCTTCGCGCCGGAGCCGCCGCCGCGTCCGAATATGAGCGAGTTCGCGCCGCCCGCCTTATCCATCAGGCGCTTCGACAGAAGCTGTCCGGCGACAACGAAGATGACCACAGGCAGCACCCATGTCAGAACAATGCTCGCAAGCGGGCTCATCTCCTGCACGATCTCGCTGGAAAAGCTCGCGCCGTTGTCATAGAGGCGCTGCGTCAGGTCAGGGTCGTTCATAAGGCCGGTCTTATAGACCGTCTTTTGATCCTTGTCGGTGAACACGATCTGGTTGTCCTCGATCTCCACAAGACCGATGTTGCCGTCATAGGTCATGGACATGAACGTGCCGTAATCGACCTCCTGCACCTGTGACGACACGATGGCCGGCATGATGAACGCATTGAACAGCATCATCACCGCCAGTACGATTAAGTAATAGTATACCAATGGCCGCTTCGGATTTTTGACCTCTTTCATCGTTTTCTCCGCCTTTCCTGCGCTTCGTATTCGACTTTCGCTTTATATACTGTCATGATGGCGTTATTTTATGGCAGGATTATAAACTGAATCAAAACTTTTGCGGAAGTTCCCGTTCTGTCACGCACTCGCTCTTGATCGTGCCCACCAGTGCTTGCAGCGCCTCAATAACGTGCGGGCGTATGTCACCGCCGACGAGCACCAGCATGATGTCGTCGCCCAGATTGAGCCGTCCCTCGTTGAGCCAGACGCGGACATAATAAATGCCCTCCATCGCACGGGTCGCCTCGATGGCGCTTGCAACTCGCTCCGCGTCGCAGGAAAAAAGCATACCGCCGACCGGCGCAGCCTCGGTATCGCCCTCGCGCACGGTGGCTCTGGCCGTCTCGCGGACAACGCCGTTGTGGAAAAGATACATCCCGCACTTCCCTGCACCGGCCTCCGCCTTGGCCTCCTTGAGCCACTCGTCCATGGACGGTGCGGTCTGCTTGTCATGGTGGTGCTCATGCTCGCCGCAGTTGGCGCTGCCCTCACCGAGCAGCATTTCCACGCCGTGCTCCAAGGGGGCAAGGACGGCGGCCAGATTCTCCGTCGAGGCCTTTTCGCTGCCGGGAAGATTGACGATAAGGCTGCGCCCGCGTATACCGGCAAGCTCCCGCGAGAGGCAGCCCTTGGGCGTTATTTTCATGCTTGCCGCCCGCATGGCCTCGCCGATACCGGGACACTCGCGCTCCAAGAGCGTCCGCGTGGCCTCCGGCGTAATGTCGCGGGGCGAAAAGCCCGTGCCGCCCGTCGTCAGCACCAGCGCCGCTTTCAGCTCGTCGGCGCAGTACAGAAGCTCACGCCGTATTGCCTCCGTCTCGTCCGGCACGATGGCCGTATGGATAACGCGCCAGCCCGCCTTGTCCAGCATGGCGCAAAGCGCGGGACCGCTCGTGTCCTTGCGCTCACCGAGAGCGCCCTTATCGCTGACGGTAATGATCGCTGCCGTATAGCTCATCGTTCTTCCTCCCTGTGGTAATCTCCGTGGACACCGCCGCTCTTTGCAAGCAGCCGTATGTCCGTAATAAGCATATCGCGCTGCACCGCCTTGCACATATCGTAGACGGTGAGGCAGGCGGTCGCCACCGCCGTCAGCGCCTCCATCTCCACGCCGGTGCGTCCGGCACAGCTCACACGCGCCTCGACCTCCACGCTGCACCGCGCCTCGTCCAGCCGCAGCGAGAGGTCTATCCCGTCCACCAGCGTGGGGTGGCACATGGGGATGAGGCGCGGCGTTGCCTTCGCGCCCATGACCCCGGCGATCTGCGCAACGGTCAGCACGTCGCCCTTTTTCATCCCGCCGCTCCGAATAAGCGCGAGCGTCTCCGGGCTTACAAGCACACGCCCCGCCGCCACCGCCTCGCGGCGCGTCACGTCCTTAGCGCCGACATCCACCATACGGGCGCGTCCCTCGGCGTTGAAGTGCGTAAAATCATCCATATTTTTCATAATAAACTCCGCAAGTCCCGCCGCGTCATCCAGCGCGAAGCGGGGTATTTCCCTGTCATATATCTCGTCCGTCGCCAGCGCGGCGTAGCGCTCCGGCGGCGCGGGAAGCCCCTTACCGCTTGCCGTGCGAGACACGCCGATGCGCGTGATGGGCGCGTTTTTGAAGCCCTCGACCAGCAGCAGGTCTACATCCGATATTTCCGCCATAAGCGCCGCAAGGCCGGGGTCGCCGGGACCGCTCACGAGGACTGGGCTGGCTCCCGCTGCCCGCAGTCGGGCGGAATCCTTGCCCGTATCGTCGGCGGCAAGACCGTGTGCGTCATGCTTGACGGCGGCAACGCGAAGCCCGTGCGCCGTGAGGCGGGGTATGAGGCGTTCAAGCAGCGTGGTCTTGCCCGCGCCCGACCACCCGGCGAAGCCAAGCACGGCAAAGCCCATCGTGTCAGCCCCCGATCTGGCTCATGCCGCGCTGCGCGTCCGTATGCTCCGTGGCCGACAGCGCCTTATGACGCGCAGGCTTGGCAAGCACCGCCCGCTCGAACTGCGCCCGCATTCCGGCGGTGTCCAGTCCTTTGATGGAAAACTCCTCCGCCGAGTGCAGGCAGGGCTTGAGCTTACCGTCCGCCGTCAGGCGAAGCCGGTTGCAAAGGGCGCAAAAATGCGCCGACACAGGGCTGATAAGCCCCACGCGCCCGCCCGCGCCGGGCAGCCGGTAGAGCCGCGCCACACCGCCGTCCGGCGGCAGCGCCGCAAGCTCCGGCAGCGCGTCCGTCACCGCCGACACCGTGCGGTACGCCTCCGGCGCAAAGCCGTGGTCGAGCATGGGCATGAGCTCGATGAAGCGCACATCCACGCCCATTGTGCGTGTGAGCTCCGCCAGCGCCGGTATTTCGTCGTCGTTAAACCCGCCGATAAGCACCGCGTTCAGCTTGACGCGCTCAAAGCCGGCGCTCTGCGCCGCCTCCACACCTCGCAGCGCCTCATCCAGCACACCGCCACGGGTGATATAAGCGTAGCGCGAGGGGTCGAGCGTGTCAAGGCTTATGTTCACGCGGCATACGCCCGCCTCCCGCAGAGGTCGTGCCAGCGTCGGCAGCAGCGTCCCGTTCGTCGTCAGGCAAAGCTCCTCAATGCCGTCCACCGCCGCAAGACGCTCGCAGAGCGAGACGATACCGCGCTTGACCAGCGGCTCGCCGCCGGTGATACGCAGCTTGCGTATACCGAGGGAGGCCGCCGTCTCGACGGCGGCGACCGTCTCCTCCTGGGTGAGCATTTCCTCATGACGCTTCTTGCACACGCCCTCCGCCGGCATACAGTAGCGGCAGCGGAGATTGCAAAGCTCCGTCACGGACAGGCGCAGATAGCTTATCTCGCGCCCAAAGCCATCGATCATGTTCAGTATCTCCCAAAGCTGCAATTCGGCCACTGGCAGCGCTCGCAGGTCTGGCAAAGCCCGCCGTTGCCGAGCCGCACAAGGTCGGCCTTTGTGATACGCTCCCTGGCATAGACCGCCGGAAGCAGCACGTCGAGCATCGTCGTCGGCATACGGATGGCCGCACCGGGAACGCCCATGACCGGCACATCGCCCAGATAGGCCACGAGCGTCATGTTCCCCGGCTGCGCCGGTACGCCGTGGCTCACGATGTCCGCTCCGAGGCGGCGTATGGCCGTCGGGGTAAGGTCGTCCGGGTCAACGGACATACCGCCGGTGAAGACAAGAAAGTCCGCGCCGCTCGCCAAAAAGCGCCGCGCCGCCGTGACGATCATGTCAAGATCGTCGTCGCAGATGGTCACGCCCAGTATCTCCCCCGGATATTTTGCGAGCTTGGCGCGTATCACCGGCTCAAACTTGTCCTTGATACGCCCGGAGTATATCTCCGAGCCAGTGACAATAACACCGACACGGCGCGGATGATACGGCAGCAGCCGGAACAGCGCCCGTCCAGCGCAAAGGCGCTCCGCCTCCGCGATATTCGCCTCCCGCGTCACCAGCGGGACAATGCGCATGGACGCAAGCCGCGCCCCAACACGCGCCGGATAATGGTCGGGCAGGGTGCATATCGTCACGTCCTCAATGGAGTTGAGCCGTTCGAGCAGCGCCGTATCCACGCGCCACAGCCCCTCGCTCTCCGCCTTGAGCAGCATTTTGCCCTCGGAGGGTCCCTCATACCGTGCGCCCTCGACCGCCGCCATGGCCGCCATACGCAGCGCCGCGTCCTCCTCGTGTATCTCCCCGGCGTCCGGCTCCCAGACGTAGATATGGCGCTTGCCGAGGTCGAGCAGCGCCGGAACGTCCTCCAGCGTTATGACGTGACCGCGGTGAAAGGCCGCGCCCTTGAAATCGTCGCGCATGGCCGTGATGTCGTGGCAAAGTGTCATGCCGACGGCTTTTTCAACATCGATTTTCTTCACAGCAAAAATCCTTTCAGCTTATGTCCCGCCGCAAGTGCGCCGCTCCCCGCCGGAATGACGGCCATGGCCTGCACCCCGATCATGGAGCTTAAAACGACGTTGCCCTGATTGGCGGGCAGGTGCAGCAAAAGCCCATGTTCCGAAAGCGAGAGCCGCCCGCGCACCAGCCGCGTCAGCTTGCTTTTCTTCCCGAAATCCGCCGCCAGCGAGACGCTTATCTCCTGCGGCTGATAGTCGCGCCGTCCGGCGAGCTTTTTCAGCACGGGCGCGGCAATGGCGTAAAAATTCGTCAGCGACGAGGCCGGATTGCCCGACAGCGCCGCCACGGGCTTGCCGTCGCGCAGACCGTAGCAGCACGCGCCACCCGGCTTGAGACTCACACCGCGCACCAGTATCTCGCAATCCGCCGCCTCCATCGCCTCCGGCGTTTTGTCGTAGTCGCCCACGGACACGCCGCCGGTCAGCACCACCGCGTCGCACTCATCGAGCGCCCGCCGAAGCAGCGCCGAGATCGTCTCCGTGAGGTCGCCCGCCACGCCGTAGTATGCCGCCTCGCAGCCGAGTGCCGACAGCGCCGCCGTGAGCGTATAGCGGTTGGAGTTTCGTATCATGCCGGGGCGCAGCGCTTCCGCCGCCTCCACAAGCTCGCTGCCCGTGGAGATAAGCCCCACGCGGGGACGGGCGTACACCAGCGGCCGGGCGCAGCCCTGTGCCGCGAGCGTTCCGGCGAGACCGGGGTCAATGATGTCTCCCGCGTCCGCAAGCTGCGCTCCGGCGCGGACATCCTCTCCGGCGCGAATGATGTTCTCCCCTGCCTTTTTCGGTGCGAAGAAGCTCGCCGTCTGCGCGTCAAATTCCGTGTTTTCATACATCTCCACGCAGTCCGCCCCCGGTGGGATGGGTGCGCCGGTCAGTATCTTGACGCAGCAGCCCGCCGCCACGGGTATATGGCTCACGCCGCCCGCCGCGATCTCCTCCACAATGCGAAGCGTGACCGGCTTCTCGCGGCTCGCGCCGCTTATATCCGCCGAGCACAGGGCGTAGCCGTCGTAGGGCGAGCGGTCAAAGGGCGGGACATTCTCCGCCGCACACAGCGGCTCTGCCAGCACACGCCACGCCGCCGTTTCGAGCGCCACGCGCTCCGTATGCACCGGCGCGACACGCGCAAGCAGCAGCTCCCGCGCTGCGTCAAATTCGAGCTCAACGTGCATTTTCTTCTCCTTTTAGCAGCAGCAGCTCCTCCGGCGGAAAATGCACCGTGAGCTCCGTTTTATCCCGCAGCGCCTCCCACTCGTCCTTTCCCGCCGTCCAGCCAAAGGGCGTTGCCTCCGGGCGCTCGACCGGGCGCAGCAGAATGGTGTAGTCAAACGGGTTTTCGATAACGCCCGCGACGGCGCAGTGGACGGCGTTCACGCCGTCGCCGAAACGGACGGAGTGCATACGCATACCGACCGCCGTATAGCCCGTCGGGTCGCCGTCCGGTGTCAGCGTGACGCCCCAGTCGGCGGCATAGATGTGGCGCTCGCCGCGCCGCTCTGCCCGCGAGATGAACTTGCAGCCGGTGAGCCGCGCACCCGCGACGGTTTTCGGGTCATGGAAGATGTCGTGCTTTGCGCCCGCCGCCTCCACAAGCCCGTTTTCCATGATGACGATGGAATCAGCCAGCCGGAACACCTCATCCCGGTCATGCGACACGAGCAGGACGGTCTTGCCGAAGTCGCGCATGACCTGCTGCATATCCCGCTCCAAGCGGAAGCGCAGGTGGCTGTCCAGCGCGGAAAACGGCTCGTCGAGCAGCAGCACACGCGGCTCGGAAACCAGCATACGCGCCAGCGCAACGCGCTGCTGCTGACCGCCGGAGAGCTGCGAGGGATAACGTGCGCCGAGTGCCGCGAGACCAAAGCGCTCCATGAGCGCCTCCGCCTGTCCCGTCCGCTGCTTGCCCTCCCGACGCGCACCGGCCAGAATATTCTGGCGCACGGTCATATTGGGAAAGAGCGCGTAGCTTTGGAACATGAGCCCCGCACGGCGCTGCTGCGGCGGGAGGTTGATGTGGCGCTCGGAGTCAAACAGCGTCACGCCGTCCACCTCGATGTGTCCCCTGTCCGGCTTCACGATACCGGCGACACAGCGAAGCGTCATGCTCTTGCCGGAGCCGGACGCACCCAGCAGGGCAAGGACTTCATCTCCGGCCTCAAATGCGGTTTTGAGCGTGAAGTCGCCGAGGCGCTTTTCAATGTCCACCAAAATCGACATATCACACGCCTCCCCTCACGTGACGTGTCTGCCCATTCCGCTTTTCAAGCATATTCACCGCGAGCAGCACCACCGCCGAGATGGCAAGGTTAATAAGCACCCACTTGAGCGCCAGCGCGTCGTTGTCCGTGCGCCAGAGCTGGTAGACCGTGGTGGAGATGGTGGCGGTGCGACCGGGCGTATAGCCCGCGATCATGCTTGTCGCGCCGTATTCGCCCAGCGCCCGCGCAAAGGCCAGCACCGTACCGGCGAGTATACCCTGACGGCAGTACGGCATACGGATGCGCCAGAAGATATAGGAATTGGATAAGCCCAGCGTCTGGCCGGACCATGCCAAATTTTCATCAAAGGATTCAAACGCGCCACGCGCCGTCCGATACATGAGCGGGAAGATGACGACCGTGGTGGCAAATATCGCTGACCACCACGTCATGGTCAGACGGATACCGAACAGGCTTAGAAACAGGCTGCCAACGGCTCGTTTAGGTCCAAGCACACGCAGCAGAAGATAGCCCACGACCGTGGGCGGCAGCACCAGCGGAAGCGTCAGAATGACATCCAGCACACCCTTGACAAGGCGCGGTGCTTTGGCGATATAATACGCGGCAAAAATGCCGACAAAGAAGATGATGACCGTGCTGATCCCGGCAATACGCAGGGAGTTTAACAGCGGGTACCAGTCCATAGCATGCCCCCCTTAATACGGTTGACCGCCGGGAGGCGGAAAGCCCCCCGGCGTACATTTTGCTTATGCTCTTAGGAAAGCGCGGTGAAGCCGACGGACTCAAACACGGCGGAGGCATCGGCACTGGTGCAGAAGTCAAGGAACGCACGAGCGGCTTCCTCGTTCTGGGTGATGTTCAGGACGGCAGCGGGATAGATGACCTGTCCGCACATCTCGGCGGTGGCCTCGTCCACAACGGTCAGACCGGCGGAGAAAGCGTCGGTCTTGTAGATGATGCCGCAGTCAACGGCGGCCTCGCCGACCTGCGTGGTGACCTCCTTCACATTGGAGCCGTAGGTGAGGCAGCCCGCGTTGGCAAGCTCGCTCTCGTTCAGCTCATAGTAGGCAAGGATCTTCTGGGTGTACTGACCGACGGGCACGTCCTCGTTGCCCATGGCGAGGAACACATCATGCGCGGCAAGCAGCTCGGCAAGCTGGTCATAGCTCTCAATGCCCTTGGGGTTGCCATCGGGAACAGCCAGCACGACCTTGTTCTCGAGCAGGTCAAGGCGCGTACCCTCCAGCACGAAGTCCAGACCGTCGGTGTTGACCTCAGGGTCGGCGGTGATGTCGAGCTGGTTCATCTGCTTCGGCGCGGCGGAAATGAACACGTCGCACTCCGCACCCTCCTCGATCTGGGTCTTGAGTGTGCCGGAGGAGTCGAAGTTGAAGACGACCTCGACATTCGGATGCTCGGCCATAAAGGTCTCGCCAAGCTGGGTCAGCGTCTCGGTCATGGAGGCGGCGGCAAAGACGATGAGCTTGCCGGACAGGGTATCCTCGACCGTTGCCTCGGTCTCGGTCTCCGTCTCAGCCTCAGCGGCTTCCTGCTCGTCGAGCTGCTTCTCAACGGCATCCAGACGCTCACCGATGCTGTCGATACGGGCAACGGTCTCGTCGTCGAGCTTGGCCGTGCAGCCCGCAAACAGGCAGAGCATAAGACCAAGCACCAAAATCAGCGCAAGGGTTCTTTTCATGGGTTTTTTCCTCCTAAAAAAATATTCCGTCTTCTCCCAAAGACGGAACAGTCAAGGAGTTGCACAAGCGCTCCCACAGATCCCGTCTCCTTTTCAAGCGTGGAAGGCCGAACGGTTTCCCGTCAGACCCCGTGCCCACTTCCCACAGCGGACAGGCCGAAGACCCATGGCAGACGCTTTAGGGTACATCGGCTCGAAGACACTGCTATTTTTGCACGGATTTAAGGACGTGTCAACAAAAACACAAGAAATTTCCGCAAAAAAATCTCCCACGGTGCGTGACCGTGGGAGATGGATTCAAAAGCTCGATTTGTCAGCCGACAAAATCCTCAAACGGGATTGCATTATAGAGGTTGGCGAACACGCCGAAGACGCTGCCGTTCGTCATGCCCTCATAGTCGGCCTCCGTGACAGCCGCGAGGTCTTCTTTCACGCGCTCGTAGATGTCAAGGCCGGTGTCCTGCTCCAAAAGCTCGTTAAGGTAGGCGATCCATGCGTCCCACTTGCCGCCGTCCGCAGACTTTCCGGCGGACTCGCCGGCAGCGGGAGCGCCGCCCTGCGCCTCATACATGGTCTTGGCCTCGGCAATGATGGCCTCGTCCACGAAATCCGCGCCCTCCATGACCCACTCACCGTCCACGATGGTGCAGTCGATCTGCTTGGCCGTGTCGGGGATGAGGATGGAGATAGTGCCGTCGCCGATGGAATACTGGACGCAGCTGAACTCAAGGACCATGCCGTCGCCGACGGTGACGTTGAAGGGAGAAAGCTCGAGATCGACATCAAACGCCTCGGCGGCCTCGACCTCAAGCTCCGCGGCCTCGCCGATAACGGGGGCCTTCAGCTCAGGGCCGCCCTCGCCACGGCTGGGCGCTTCGCCCGCCGTGAGAACGATCTCGCCCTCATAGCTGCCGGCCTTGATCTCGGTCTCCTTGCCGTTCACGGTCATCACAAGACCCATGCCCTTGATCTCGGAGCTGTCGTCGATGGTGAGGCCGGAGAGGTAGTTCGTGCCGGTGACCATCCAGATAGCGCCGTTGGTCATGGTGAGGTACACGGGGTTGCAGCGGGTCTCCGCAGGCTCACAGGCCAGACGGAGGTACATGGTGTGATCCCATGCGCCGTTCTTGCCGTCACGCGTGCCGGTGAGGCTGTCGCAGTAGAACTCGGTCTCGTCAAGGCTGTTGCCCTCGGCGTCCACATGGTGCGACCACGCGGAGGAGATCGCGCCGTCGAGCTCGGAGTTGTCGAGCATCAGCTCGATGGCCGCGCCGCCGGTGGCGCTGTTGTAGACGTTGCCCTGCACATGGGAGTCCTTGACGGTAAGGGTGCTTGCAACGATCTCGCCGGAGGTCTCAAGCACGGTCGGCTCAAGCGAAGCATACTCCTCGCGGGTGATGTCCGCAAGGGTATTCGAGGTGTCGCCGGGAGAGCTTGAATGGTCGTCGGTGTCGCATTGCAGGAAGAGGATGTCGCTGCCCTCGTTCGCCAGCGCAATATCCACGTTCGTCAGGCTGATGTTGGAGGTATAGCTACCGGCAGACTGGCTGACGGCAAAGATGTTGCGGATGTTGAAGCTCGAATCGGAGATGTCGAGCGTGCCGGTGCCGGACGTGCCGCCGCCCGCGTGGAGCATGAAGCCAATACGGTCGCTCCATCCGTAGCAGTCGTCCGCCATGGTGAGTGTGCCGGTGGTGACGATGCCGAGGTAGTCGGGGCTGTACCACGCAGAGCCATAGGCATAGTCGAGAACGCCGGAGTCGGCGTAGGCGATGTAGCCGCTCTGCTCACCGTAGCGCCCGACACTGGCGTACCACGTCTCGCCGTTCACGTCGTAGGTGAAGTCATACTCCGGCATCTCCTCGGAGGAGTTAGAGACCTCGCCCAGCACCGCGACCATGGAGTTCGCCACAAGCGCGGTCGCACCGGCGCGACCAGAGTCGGTCGAAAGCACCGCCCAGCCGTTGGAGGCGACCATGGAGTTCGTGAAGATGTTGCAGCCGGCGCCGCAGGCAAGCGAGGCGCGGATGTTGCCCAGAATACCCATGGCAAACGGACACTGCTGCATCATGGGGACGGCATAGTTGTCGCTGGTGTCGTAGGCGACAAAGCCCTCCTCGTTCTCCGTGATGATAACGCTGTCGTTGACCGTCACCTGCGCACTGTCGGAGGTAAAGAGGCCGGAGCGCAGCGCACCAGAGCCGTAGATCGTCGTGCGGTTGATCTCCACGTTGGAGTCGCCGAGAACAACAATGCCAGCGCCCCAGCCGTTGAAGTCGTCGCCGCCACGACCATAGAGGGTGATGTCGGAATCGTTCACGGTGTAGTCGGAATCGGTGATGTAGATGGCGGAGAAATAGTCGCCCTCGGAGCGGACGGAGAGACCGTTCGTCTCCTTGTCGTCGATCTCGCCGGAAAGCTGCGCGGCGGTGACGGACTTCGCCTCGTCATACGCACCGGCGGAGATATAGACGGCGGGCGTATAGCGGAACTCGCCGAACAGGGCGTTTTCCTTGTCCGCGCCGAACGGCGCACCGGCGTTGACCTGCGTATCGCCAAGCTCCGCGAGCGTGATCACCACGTCGCCGGTATAGGTTCGCGGCTCGGTGACGTTGTAGAGGTTCTGCTGCACGCCGTCAACGGTGAGCACGGCGGTGTATTTCGCTGTGTCCACATTGATCTCGCCGCCCTCGTAGATGATCTTCGAGATCGCGCCAAAGAGCGTGGAATCGACATAGCTCTTGCCGTCCTGATCGGCGTATTCCTTGTCAAATTCTATGCCGGTGATGGTGATGGTCGAGCCGGCCCAATGGGTCGCGTCCACTTGGGCAAGGCTCTCGCCGCTCGGCTCGGCACTCGGCTCGCCGGAGGCCGCGAGCGCACCTCCGCACAGGCTGAACGCAAGGCACAGCGTCAGCAGCAGCGCCAGTATCTTTCCGCATTTTTTCATGGGTTCACCTTTCCTTTCGATGTTGGCTTACTAGCCCTTGCCCCCATAATAAATGCGCGAGCGATATTTGTAAAGCTAAATTGCCACAGAATTGCCCCTTTTTTCCGACCATCCCGTCATCATGCTTGCAATCTGGGCGCTTCTGCACTATAATTTTTTCATAAACTTACCGAAAGGCGGATATGAAATATGACCGTTCTACTGACCGGCGCTGCGGGCTATATCGGCTCGCACAGCGCTGTGGAGCTTTTGGCTGCGGGACATGAGGCCGTGATCGTGGACGACCTCTCCAACGCCAGTGAAAAGGCCGTCGCCCGCGTGGAGCAGATCAGCGGAAAATCCGTGCGCTTCTACCGCGCCGATGTTGCCGACCGTGAGGCGCTGCGCCGTATTTTTGCCGAGAACAAGATCGACGCTGTTATGCACTTTGCGGGCTTCAAGGCCGTGGGCGAATCCGTGAGCGAGCCCATCAAATACTACCGCAATAACCTTGACACCACGCTCACGCTGCTGCAATGCATGGATGAGGCGGGCTGCCGCCGTATCATCTTCTCCTCCTCTGCCACCGTGTACGGCACACCGAAGTCCCTGCCGCTGACGGAGGACAGCCCCGTCGGTCCCTGCTCCAACCCCTACGGCTGGACAAAGCTGATGATCGAGCAGATCCTACGCGACTGGGCGGCAACGGATGCGGCGGCCTCCGTCGTGCTTCTGCGCTACTTTAACCCTGTCGGAGCGCATCCCTCCGGTCTCATCGGGGAAGCGCCTAACGGCATTCCCAACAATCTCATGCCCTACATCAGTCAGGTCGCCGTCGGACGGCGCGAGCATTTGAGCGTCTTCGGCAACGACTATCCCACGCCGGACGGCACGGGTGTGCGCGACTATATCCACGTCGTCGATTTGGCACGAGGTCATGTCGCGGCGCTCGCGTGGGCGACGGAGCATTGCGGCACGGAGGTGTTCAATCTCGGCACGGGACATGGAAGCAGCGTGTTGGAGCTTGTCTCGGCCTTTGAGCGGGCGACGGGCGTTCCCGTCCCCTACGTCATCGCGCCGCGCCGTGCGGGTGACATCGCCGAGTGCTGGGCCGACCCCGGCAAGGCGGAGCGGCTGCTCGGCTGGATGGCAACGCTGGGGCTTGACGAGATGTGCCGCGACTCGTGGAACTGGCAAAAAAACAACCCGAACGGGTATGAATGATAGCGTGTCAAAAGGCGCGTTTTTCCGACTTTGCACCAATCCAAAGCCTCCCCGATTGTCAAGCCAAGTGCAACACATGGGAGATGAATTCGTTTGGAGAGAGGAAGCCGAGGCATTTTCGAGGCCTGTTGTTAATC
>CAVIIB010000018.1:0-18989 GCA_963642815.1 Oscillospiraceae bacterium
TGCCGATTCGGTTTCGGTGATAATTTGATTTACTGCCTTATCAACGTAAACCGAACGCTTTTCAGGATTCAGAAAACACTAAATATTTATTCCCACTCGATCGTTCCGCTGGGCTTGGGGGTTAGGTCGTAGAGGACGCGGTTGACGTTGGGGACTTCGGCGGTGATGCGGGCGGTGATGTGTTGGAGGAGGGCGAAGGGAACGTCCTCGACCGTGGCGGTCATGGCATCGCGGGTATTGACGGCGCGGAGGACGACCGGCCACGCATAGCTCCGCTTCCCGTCGGTCACGCCGGTGGATTTGAAGTCCGGGACGATGGTGAAATACTGCCACACCTTACCGGCGAGCCCCGCCTTCGCGAACTCCTCACGCAAAATGGCATCCGACTCGCGCACGGCCTCCAAGCGGTCACGGGTGATAGCACCGACGCAGCGGACACCGAGACCGGGACCGGGGAACGGCTGGCGGTAGACCATGGAATCGGGCAGACCGAGCGCCTTGCCGACCACGCGCACCTCGTCCTTGAACAAAAGGCGCAGCGGCTCGACAAGCTCAAATTGCAGCTGCTCCGGCAGACCGCCGACGTTGTGGTGGCTCTTGACGGGGCCGCTCTCCAAAATATCGGGATAGATCGTGCCCTGCGCCAGAAAACGGATGCCGTCCAGCTTTTCCGCCTCCTCCGCAAACACGTCGATGAACTCCGCGCCGATGATCTTGCGCTTGCGCTCCGGGTCGGCGACACCGGCGAGCTTATCCAAGAAGCGGTCAACGGCATCGACATAGATAAGCTCCGCACCGAGCTGGTTTTTGAACACCTCGATGACCTGCTCCGGCTCACCCTTGCGCAGCAAGCCGTGGTTAACATGGACGCAGACGAGCTGGCGACCCACCGCCTTGATCAGCAGAGCGGCGACGACGGAGGAATCCACGCCGCCGGACAGGGCTAGCAGCACACGCCCGTCGCCGATCTGACGACGCAGCGCCTCGATCTGTTCACTGATAAACGCCTCGGCCTGTGCCGCCGTTTCGATACGCGCCATGGATTCGGGACGAAGATTTGCAGACATAGTTTCTTTCTCCTTTTGCTCATAAATCCGCCGTGTGGCGGGAAAACTCGGTATATGCTGGAATTATTTCTGAAAACGCTGGTGATATACGGTGCGCTGATCCTGCTCATGCGCCTCATCGGAAAACGGCAGCTCGGCGAGCTTGAGCTCTCGGAGCTGGTCGTCACGATACTCATGTCGAACATCGCGGCAGCGCCGCTGACGCAACGGGACAGCAGCCTCAGCGAGGGGCTGCTCCCGCTCGTGACGCTCATGCTGCTCGAATATCTGTTGTCGGTGCTGACGATGAAGAATGTCAAGCTTCGCGCCCTGCTGTCCGGGAAGCCGTCGCTGCTCGTCGTGCGCGGACGCATCGACCAGAAGCAAATGCGCAAAAACCGCTTCACGCCCGACGAGCTCACCGAGGCGCTGCGGAATCAGGGCATACTCGACCTGCGGACGATAGAATACGCCATATTGGAGACGGACGGCGTTCTCAACGTCATCCCCTCGCCGCCGAATCGACCCGTCACCGCCGCACAAATGGGCATACAGGTCGAGGACAACGGCTACCCCGTCATCGTCGTCAACTCCGGGCGCATTTTAAGCGATAATCTCAAGCTGCTGGGACGGGATGAGAATTGGCTGAATAAGGTGCTGCGGGAACACGGGCTTCGCAGCGCCCGCGAGGTCTATCTCATGACCTGCGACGCGGGCGGCGGCGTGTTCCTCGCGCCACGGGAGTAGCTCACGCCTTGCCGTCCTGATTGCCGAGCAGCTTGGTAAGCTCGTCCATAAAGGTGTTGATGTCCTTGAACTGGCGATAGACACTGGCAAAGCGGACATAGGCGACCTCGTCCATGTCCTTGAGCTTGGACATGACCATTTCGCCGATCTCGGTGGTGGATATTTCCCGCTCCAAGGAGCTTTGCAGCTCCGCCTCGATGCCGTCGGCCACGGCCTCCAAATCGGCCAGCGGCACGGGACGCTTTTCACAGGCGCGGATCATACCGTTCATGACCTTCATCTTGTCAAACGCCTGACGGCTGCCGTCGCGCTTGATGACAACGAGTGGCATACGCTCCATGATCTCATAGGTCGTAAACCGGCGGGAGCAGGCGAGGCACTCGCGGCGGCGGCGTATCGTTGTGCCCTCCTCGGCAGGGCGGGAGTCAATGACCTTGCTTTCGGAATAACCGCAATACGGACATTTCATATGTTTTTATCCCCATTTCCACAATATAGTGTTGTTATTATATCATAAGAGGCGCTGTATTGCTATAGGTTTACCATAATTTTTTTGACCGCGCAAAGCCACAGGCAGCTCTACCCCGCTCCGCGCCATTTCCTCGAAAATCGCCTTAGCGCTTCAACTCGTTAAAAAAGTGACTGTTTTGTGAAAAACTTAATCATTTTACCCCTCTTGCATAGTGAAAAAGTTTGTGCTATCTTAAAATCGCAAGTAATAAAATCCTCAAAAATACAGGAGGTTGCGCCATGAGTTTTGTGCAAAAAGCCTATTACCGTAGCTTTCAACTGCTATTCAACTATGGGGCCCGCTGTCTGAAATGGCGAAAGCCGCTGGTGGAGCGCGGGCCGGGACGTTTCCGTATGATGCCGGAGCTGCTGCGCCGCGAGGGCGTTAAAAAGCCTCTGATCGTCTCCGGCCCAAACGTGCGCCGTATGCTTCTTCCGCCTCTTTTGGAGGCAATGGACGCGGCGGGTATGCACTATGCGCTTTTCAGTCAGGTGGAGTCGAACCCCTCCTCCGCCACCTGCGAGGCGATTCGGGATACATATCTCGCCAACGGCTGTGACAGCTTCATCGCCGTGGGCGGCGGCAGTCCGATGGACGCGGCCAAGGGTGCTGCGGCACTGGTGGCGAGACCCGGAAAAACAGTCCGCAGTCTCAGCGGTCTCCTAAAGCTCGGCCGCGCCATCCCCACTCTTATCGCCGTACCCACCACGGCTGGTACGGGCAGCGAGACGACCATCGCCGCCGTCATCACCGATTCGGAGACGCACCACAAGGCCGCCATCATGGATCTGCACCTGATCCCCAAATACGCGGTGCTCGACCCGGAGCTCACGGTGGCGCTTCCGCCCCGCACCACCGCCACCACGGGCATGGACGCCTTGACCCATGCGATAGAGGCCTATCTCTGCTGGACGTATAACACCAAGGAGAGCTACCGTCTGGCGGAGGAGGCCGTGTCCCTCATCTTTCAATACTTGGAGCGAGCCTACCGTGACGGGCAGGATTTGGAGGCGCGTGAAAAAATGTTGGAGGCTGCCTTCAAGGCCGGCTTTGCCTTCACCCGTGCGGGCGTGGGCAATGTACACGCCATCGCGCACACGCTGGGCGGTCTCTACGGTACTGCCCACGGTCTGGCCAATGCCGTCATACTGCCCATCGTCCTGGAGGACTACGGCAGCAAGGTCTATCCAAAGCTGGCGCGTCTTGCCGACATTGCCGGTGTGGGAGGTCGCAACGAGGCGGAGAAGGCGCAGGGCTTTATCCGAGAGATACGCGCCATGAACGCCCGCTTCGAGCTTCCCACCGGCTTTGATTTCATCCAAGAGAAGGACATCGACACCATGATAACATGGGCGCTCAAGGAGGCAAATCCCGTCTACCCCGTGCCGGTGGTATACGACAGGGAGCGCTGCCGTCGGGTCATCATGGCCATCAAGAACGGCTAAAGCAAGCCCCTTATAAACAGCATCGCACGATACGGCAGCCGGCTCTGCCATATCGTGCGATATTTTATTCGATTTCCGCGTCAAGCTCCGTCAACAGCGCTTGCAGCTCCTCGCGGCTGTATAGGGCGTTGAGCACGTCCAGAAGCGCGTTGGTCGTCATACGCTCCGGCAGCCGCAGTCGCTTCAGCAGCCGCTGGCGAAGCCGTGTACTGTCCGGCCTCCCGGACAGACCGAGCGCGTACATATCCGCCTTGCAAAGCTCGCCGCGCCCTGTCCGCTCCGGCTCATCCTCCATCTGTACACCCGCACGGCGCAGCGCCTCCAGCACCAGCGCCGGTTCGACGCCCTCCACGCCGAGCTTGCCCTCCTTGGAGGGCGTTTTCTTGCGGCGCTCGCGACCATAAACATCCGGTATATAGGCGTGCTTGACCTTGGACGGGTCAACGGCGCTTTTGATGTGGTTGCGGATGACAAAGCCCGCACCGTCCGGGTCGGTCAGCACGACCAGTCCCCTCTCGTCCGCCAGCCGCCGCAGCAGCGTCAGCTTTTCCGGGTCGTTGAACAGGCCGAAGCCGTCCGTCACCAGTATGAGCGCGTCCAGATAGGACGAAAGCGCCGCCTTGTCATAGCGTCCCTCGACCACGATGGCCTCCCGTATCTTATACATCGTTCCGATCCATCGCCAGCCGCACGAGCAGCTCACCGAGCATTTCCGCGTCCCCGGCTGCGCCGCCGTCACGCATGGCAAACTCACAGTCGGCACAGAGCGCGACGGAACGCGCCAGACGCGGCAGCGAGAAGCTCCCCGCCGCCTCCATCAGCTTGGGGATGAGGAAGCTGCGCGAGGCGAGCGACGGGAAGCATTCGAGCATATACGCCCGTCCCTCCGCGCCACGCGGCGCGAGTGCGGCGCAGTAGAGCTGGCGCATCTGCTCCGAAATCATGTAAAGAAGCCCGCCGACGCTTGAATCCCGCTCGTCCAGCAGCTCGGCCAGCATACGCGCCGAGCTGTCATACTGGCGGCGACCAAGGCAGTCCGTGAGCTGCCATATCTTTGTATCGGGACTGCGCTCCGCCACCGCGTCGATGTCCTGCTTTGTGATACGCTCACCCTTGGCCACACCCGCGACCTTGGATATTTCCGGCAGCAGCGTATTCATAAGCGAGCCGCAGACAAAGAGCAAATGCGCCGCCACATCGCTTGGGCAGTCCTTGCCCTCCTCGCGGAAATGCTTGACGACCCATCGAACGAGCTGGGCGTTATCCTGCGGCGTAAACTGCGCGTCCACGCCGTGCTTCCGAATCGCCTTGACCGCAGCGAGCCGTCCATCCGGCATATAACCGGGCGCAAAGATAAACACAAGCGTCGCCCAGTCCGGGATGTCGGCCAGCATATCCGCAAACGCCTTTGCGTCATAGCCGGAGGCGCGGTTGATGTCGAAGTCGCGCAGCTCGATGAGCGTCCGCTCGCCCATAAAGGGTACGGCCTCCAACGCCTCGGACAACTCGCGCAGGTCGAGCCTTGCCCCGGCTATGCGCCGGTAGTTGAAGCTGTCAAGCCCCTCCGGCACACAGAGCGAGCGCAGCTCGCTTAAGTACTGGTCGCGCAGATAGTCCTCGTCGCCGCGCAGCATATATACCCGCGCAGGAGGCGCGTTGCGCAGCGCCGTGATCAGCTCGTTATAGGAGACAAGCGTCTCCCCCTTTTTTGCCGCTTTTGCCATTTCACCTTATCCTTATCGTAACCGTTCCGTCGGCATCCGTCCGGCGGACATTTTCACTGGCATCATATATCCGTTCCATGGCCTCCTCCGTCGGGTGGCCATAGCTGTTTTTGCCCACGGACACGACCGTCCATGCGGGGCTTGCGACCGTGAGAAAGAGCGCGGAGGAGGAATATTTGGAGCCGTGGTGTCCCGCGACCAATATATCCGTGTTCGCTCTCCCCTCGCCCACGAGCGTCTGCTCGCCGTCCGCGTCCATGTCGCCCATCACAAGCACCTCCGTGCCGCGTATATCCGCCGCGACAACAAGCCCTCGCTCGTTCTCATCCTCGCCCGACAGGGGCTGGTAGAGCTCAAGCTGTATCGCCCCGACAAGCAGCTCGTTCTCGCCGGACAGAGGCAGCACCTCCGTGCCGGTGGTCTCCGCCGCCTGCAAAATGTCCGAGAGCATACGGTCGTCATCCATCGACTCCTCCGAAAAGGCGAGCCGCCGCACCGGGATACGGTAAAGAAGCTCGGTCACGCCGTTTGTGTGGTCGGCGTGGAGGTGCGTCAGTATCAGCAGGTCAACCGCCGTTCGACCCTTGGCGCGGACAAAGGCCGCCGCCGTGCTTCCCGCGTTTTCGGTCGTCCCCGTTCCACCGCAATCGACCAGCACCGTCGCACCTCCGTCGTATAGCGCCACGCACTCGCCCTGCCCCACATCCAGAACGGCAACGCCCGCCTGTCCCCGTGCAAGCACGACGGACATGACGAGAATGACGCAGAGCGACGATACGCTCAAGGCCGCCGGAATGATATAACGAGCCTGCTTCCCGCGCCGTCGCAGGAAAAAGGTGAGACCGAAGCTGCCATAGAGGAACACGAGCCAGACGATCACCGCCGCACTATCCGTGTATGCACAGGCAAAGGGCAGCGCCGCCACCGTCCGAAAGATAAGCTCACACACCCAGACGAGCGCCGACGGCACCCACGCCAGCACCGCCGCCACGGAGGGCAGGACAAGCCCCAGCACCGAGAGCAGATAGCCCGCACAAAATACAATCTCCAACAGCGGGAGGCACAGCAGATTCACAAGCGCCGACATCAGCGGGACATAGCCGAAATATACGGCGGCCAGCGGCATGGAAAACACCGACGCGCCGACGGTGCATATCAGGCTGTCCGCGACCCAGCGCCCAAGATGACCGTGTACACGGTCATTCGCCCAGCGGCGCAGCGGCTCGTTGAGCGCCAGCATACCGCCCGCCGCCGCGAACGAAAGCTGGAGCGATATGCTTCCGGCGGCACTCGGATTCACCAGAAGCAGCAGAAAAAGCGCGGCGGATAGATCGGTGAGACCGTCCGCCTCCCGCTCAAACAGCGGCGCAAGCAGCATGAGGACCTGCAGCACCGCCGCCCGCACGACCGACGGTGTGCAGCCGGTCAGAAGCACGAACAGCAAAATGAGCGGTAGACAGAGAAGCGAGCTTAACCGGCTGCGCCCAAGCAGCAGCTGCACCAGTGACACGAGATAGAGCATATGCAGCCCGCTGACCGCGACGACATGGGTCACACCGCAGCTCTGCATGGCGGCATATACCTCCTGCTCGTCCCGTAGGCTCTGTATGTCGCCGGTCATCATGCCCTTGACCAGCGGCGAGGCAAAGGCGGGGAATACGCGCTCACAGGCGTTTTTGATCGCCCTACACAGGTGTTGCGGGAAATAAAGCCACGCATAGCTCCAACGCCCCATGACCTCCGGCGGCTCCTGCATATAGCCGCGAAGATATATGTCCTTGGCGGCGAAGCGGTCTGTTTCCTCCGCCACGCGCAGCTCGGCGCTGATAATATCCCCCGGCTCTAACGCCGGAAGCTCGGCATTGTATAGGTAGAACGCCGCCCGCACGGACGGAAGCGCCGCGTCCATGAGACGCACCTCCACCCTCGCGTAAGAATCGGTCACAAGCGGATAGTCCACGACACGCGCCTGTGTGCTTATCCTCGCGCCCTCCAACGCCTTGCAGGGCGCGACATTTTTCGACCAGTGGACGGCATACCAGCCGAAGCCCACCGCCGCCGCAAGGCAGACAAGCATAATCCGCCGCCTCGTATTGCCGTGGAACAGCAGCCCTACCCATGCCAGCAGAAAAAGGGCTGCCGCAAAAAACGGCAGCCCACGATATGGCAGAAGGTATTCCGCCAGAAACACTGCGGCGGCGTAGGGCAGCGCCGCCCATGCCAGCGTTCTCACAGCCCTTAGGCCATGCGGTCGTTCAGTCGCTCCCCACCAAGAACATGGAAGTGCAGGTGGTGAACACTCTGTCCCGCGTCATCCCCGCAGTTGGACACCACGCGGTAGCCGCCCGCGAGGGCAGGCTCCGCCGCCGCAAGCTGGGCGATGACCTCAAGACACTTCGCCGCCGACGCGGCATTGGAGGCATTGATGGCGGAAACACCGGCAATATGCTCCACCGGGATGACGAGGAAATGCACCGGCGCTTGCGGGTTGATGTCGCGGAAGGCGTAAATGCCGCCGTTGTTGTAGAGGCAGTCGGAGGGTATCTCCCCCGCCGCTATTTTGCAGAACAGGCAGTTGTCGTCTTTCATGTCAGTCTCCCCTTTTCAGTTTAGGTGCGCCGCCACGAAATCGTCCACGGAGGCGAGCGCGTCATCGACCTTCAAAAGCTCACTGCCGCCGCCCATCGCGGAATCCGGCTTGCCGCCGCCCTTGCCGCCGCAGATGGCGGAGACGGATTTGACAAGCTCTCCGGCCTTGATACCACGGGCAACGGCCTCCTTGCCGCAGATGGCAAGAAACGTGACCTTATCCCCGGCGACGCTGGCAAGCACACCGACCACATTGGGGTCGCGGTCGCGCAGGAAGTCGCCCATCGTGCGCAGTCCCGCCGCGTCCAGATTGTTCCGCACGCCGGTCAGAATGTGCAGTCCGCCGACCTCCTTGGCGGAGGCAAGCACCTGCTTCGCCTCGCCCAAGGTAGCCTCGGCCTTGAGCTTTTCGATGGCGCTGCGCAGGTTTTTCAGCTCCTGCAGCTGCTGCTCGGCCTTGGACGCAAGCTCGCCCGGTGTCGTGCGCAGCACCTGCGCCGCACGGAACAGCATTTCCTGCGTCCTGTGCATGGCCTCCAAGGACTGCTTGCCGACGGTGGCCTCGATACGGCGCACACCGGAGGCAACGGAGCCCTCGGACTTGATACGGAACACGCCCGCCTTGGCGGTGTTGTCGAGGTGTGTGCCGCCGCAGAATTCCATGGAGAAGTCGCCCATCTCCACGACGCGGACGGTCTCACCGTATTTCTCGCCGAACAGGGCGACAGCGCCGCGCTTTTTTGCCTCCTCGATGGGAAGCACCTCGGTCACGACCGGCTCACCGGCCAGTATTTCATCGTTGACGAGCCGCTCGATCTCCGCGAGCTGCTCCGGCGTGATGGATTCAAAATGGGTGAAGTCGAAGCGGAGACGATCCGGCTCGACCAGCGAGCCCGCCTGATGTGCGTGTTCGCCCAGCACCCGCTTGAGCGCAGCGTCCAGCAGGTGCGTGGCGCTGTGGGCGCGGCGGATGGCGCTGCGTCGTGTCTCGTCGATGGTGGCGGTCACGGTGTCGCCGACGTGTATCTCGCCGGAGACGACCTTGCCGTAGTGCATAAATTTCCCGCCCTTGTTCTTCTGCACGTCGCTGACGACAAACTCCATGCCGGGTGCGGTCAGTGTGCCGTGGTCGGCCACCTGACCGCCCATCTCCGCATAGAACGGCGTTTTATCGAGCACCACGATGGCCTCAACACCGGCGGCCACGGTATCGCGCAGCTCCTCCTCCGCCACGATGGCGACGACGCGCCCCTCGGCGCTGCCGCAGTCGTAGCCGATAAACTCGGTCGCGGGAACATCCTTGCCAAACTCAACGCCAGCCCAGCCGAGGTCGCCCAGCGCCTTACGCGCCTCTCTCGCACGCTCCTTTTGCTCCTGCATGAGTGTGCGGAAGCTCTCCTCGTCCACGCTCAAGCCCTCGTCCACCGCCATTTCGATGGTGAGGTCGATGGGGAAGCCATAGGTATCATAGAGCTTGAAGGCGTCCGCACCGGAGAATATGTTTTCCAGCTTGCGCTTATGCTCGGCAAGCATATCGGCAAATATCTTCATGCCGCCGTCGATGGTGCGGGAGAAATTCTCCTCCTCGGTGCGAATGACCTTGGTGATATAGGACTGCTTCTCGCGCAGGTCCTTATATTCGCACTCGTTCTCGCGCACGACGGTCTCCACGATCTCGTATAGGAACGGGTAATTCACGCCCAGCAGCTTGCCGTGACGCGCCGCACGGCGCAGCAGACGGCGCAGCACATAGCCGCGTCCCTCGTTGGAGGGCAGCACGCCGTCGCAGATCATGAAGGTCGAGGCGCGGATATGGTCGGTGATGACACGCAGGGACACGTCCCGCTTCTCGCTCTCGCCGTAGTGTGCGCCGGTCAGCTCGGACACGCGGTTGGTAATGTTCATCACGGTGTCCACGTCGAACAGGGAGTTGACGTTCTGGCACACGACCGCGAGGCGCTCCAAGCCCATGCCGGTGTCAATGTTCTTCTGCTTCAGCTCGGTATAGTTGTTGTGACCGTCGTTGTCGAACTGGGAAAAGACGTTGTTCCAGACCTCCATATAGCGGTCACAGTCGCAGCCGACGGTGCAATCGGGCTTGCCGCAGCCGTATTCCTCGCCGCGGTCGTAATATATCTCGGAGCAGGGACCACACGGGCCGGAGCCATGCTCCCAGAAGTTGTCCTCCTTGCCGAAGCGGAAAATGCGCTCGGCGGGGATGCCGATCTCGTCACGCCATATAGCAAACGCCTCGTCGTCGTCCTGATACACGGAGGGATAGAGGCGATCCGGCTCAAGTCCGACCCACTCCGGGCTTGTGAGGAACTCCCACGACCATGCAATGGCCTCATGCTTGAAGTAGTCGCCGAAGGAGAAGTTGCCCAGCATTTCAAAATAGGTGCCGTGGCGGGCGGTGTGTCCCACGTTGTCGATGTCGCCGGTGCGGATGCACTTCTGGCAGGTGCAGACGCGGCGGCGCGGAGGCTCCTCCTCGCCCTTGAACCACGGCTTCATTGGGGTCATACCGGCGTTGATGAGCAGGACGGAGTTGTCGTTCTGCGGCACGAGTGAAAAGCTCGGCAGGCGCAGATGTCCTTTCGTCTCAAAATAGCTCAGGAACATCTCGCGCAGCTCGTTTAGGCCAAAATATTTATGCATAGTCCGAAATCCTCGCTCTCTGTTTTTTAGTAGGGGTGTGCTTCGGCAAAGCTGTTGAAGTCGTCGCCATTAGTGAAGAAGTGGGTCACGCCCTCATAGGCGTACCAATACCAGTAATCCGTGGAGTTGGGGTTGAGCGCCGCGTTGATGGACGCAAGCCCCGGCGAGCAGATGGGTCCCTTCGGCAAGCCCTCGTAGACGTAGGTGTTATAGGGGTTGTCGATGGAGATGTCTGCGTATGAGAGGTTAAAGGTGCTGGTGTTTTTGATATAGTTGACGGTCGAGTCAAGCTGTAGCTTCCAGCCGCTGTGGAGACGGTTATAGATGACGGAGGAGAAGTTGCTGCGGTCATCCTCCGCACCGGCCTCCTTTTCGATGAGCGAGGCGATGATGACCGCCTCATGCAGCGTAATGCCGCAGTTTTCCGCCTGCTGGTACATATCCTGCGTCAGCAGCCCGTGGAAGCGGAGCAGGAAGCGGTTGATGACGTTGATGGCGTTCTCGCCCTGATAGAACTCGTAGGTATCGGGGAACAGATAGCCCTCCAAGCGCGTCGGGTCTCCCTTGGCGTTGAGATACCAGTCCTCCTCAAGCCAGCTGTAAGAGAAGTCATGCTCCGCCGCCGCCTCCATGAGGTCGTCGTAATCGCATATATCGTTGTCCTCCAGCAGCTCGAATATCTGCTCCATGCGGTAGCCCTCCGGGAAGGTGATCTTTGTGACCTCCTGCGAGCCGGAGCCGGTCTGCATTTCGGTGATAAGGGCGCGGTAGTCGAGCGTGGTGGATACGTCGTAGGTGCCGGGGTCTATCTTCGTGTTGGCGTGGGACAGCTTGGCGAACAGCTTGAACAGGAACTTGAAGTTGATGATGTCGTTTTCCTTGAGCGCATCGGCCACCTGATTGATGTTGCAGGTGATGACGTTCCCCTCGTCGTTGACGGGCTCGCCGTCCTCGTTGAGGGTGTCCGTGTCGCTCGGCACATAGGACTCGACCACGATCGCCGCGTGTACCTCGTCCTTGGACAGCGCCAGCACGTCGGCGGCGCAAAGCCAGCCGAAGCAAGCCAGAATGATGGACAGGCTTATGACGAACAGGGCGTACATAAGTCCCCCGCCAAGACCGCTGCGTCCGTAGCGGCGGAAGCGGATGGGGAGATAGTCCCGTGCCTCCGGCATATCGTCGGCATCCACATAGTCAAGATCATCCAGCTCGGAATCGTAGACAAGTATTTCGTCGCGCTTCGGCTCACGCGGCAACCGCGCGGCAAGCGAGGCGTTATCCGCCGTTGTCAGCGCGTGACGACGCGCCCGCTCCTCCTCCTTTTTCGCCTGCATGAGCGAATCGAAGTTTTCCTTTTCCGGCGAGGGGCGCGTGAAGAAGGATATCTTCGCCCCGGCGGACTTTTTCTCCGGCTTGTCCTCCGGCTCATCCGCCGTCTCTGCCTCATCCTCCGGCTGTGGCTCATCCGCCGCCTCCGGCGCGAGCTTTTTGGCAAAGAGCGAGCGGAACAGCGCGGGCTTTTTCTCCAAAGCGTCCTCATCGGGAAGCGCCTCCTCCGGCAGCTCCGCCTCCGCCTCCTCTGCCCACGGGTCGTGCCGCCTCACAAGGCGGCTCCAGAAGCTCGGACGCTTCGGCTCATCCTCCGTGTGCTCGTCCTCATCCTCCGTCTGCGGCACTTCCTCCGGCTCATCCACCGGCTCATCCACGGTCTCCGGGATGTCCTCGACAGCCTCATCCTCAGGCTCGTCCTCATCCATCTCCGGCTCTGCCTTTTTAAACAGGCCGAACAAGCCACGCTTCCTACGCGGCGGCTCCGGCTCGTCCTCGAATGCAAGCTCATCCTCAAATTCGTCCTCGCTGTCGAACTCGTCTTCAAGCACAGCCGCCTCCGGCTCTGTCGGCTCATCCTCCGGCGTATATACCGGCTCGGTCTCCGGCTTATCCTCCGGCTCAAAGCTCTCGTCGAAGTCGAGAAAGCTGTCCAGATCGAGGTCGTCCTCGACATGGCCGAGATCGGCCTTGTTCAGCTCGTCATCGGAAAATTGGAAGATGTCGAACTCATCCGCGCCGTCCGGCATACGGTCGAGGTCAAAATCGTCGTTTGTTTTCTTTGGCGCCATTTGCATACTCCTTCGCTTGTAACGCATATACGCTGTTTGTCATAGTATATCTCAGACAACGCCGCGCTGCTCTCATGCCGCGTCTGGGGCGGTCACGATTCAAAATCGCACGCGGAGAAAGGAAATCTCTATGTTCTGCAATTCCTGCAATAACAGCTCTTGGCTCATCATCCTGCTCATCATCCTTCTGCTGTTTGGCTGGGGCGGAAGCTCCTGCGGCTGTGGCGGCGGCTGCGGCTGTGATAACGGCTCGAGCTCCTGCGGCTGCGGCTGCTGACGACATATCCGAAAAAACGCGCCGTTTTTTCTTCGGGACTCACACGAGTCCCGCTTTTTTTATCGCCGCGAATATGGCCTCATGCTTCTCATAGCGGTCGCGCTCCTCACCCGCCGCATTGAAGCAGTCCACGCGCTCCCAGCCGTAATGCGCACAGGCGCGGCGTCCCGTCTCGATACAGTGCTCAAGGTAGGTCGTGTCCCGCTCGTGTATGTCCGCGTGTGTCCCCGTTCGTTCCTCGCGGTGGCGGATACGCGCAAGCGAGGTGTCGATATTCACATCGAGGTATATCACCATATCCGGCTGCGGCAGCTCCATACGGACATATTCAAAGTCGTACAGCCAATCGAAAAACGCCTTTTTCTCCTCCTGCGGGAGCTTGGAGCCTTGGTGTACGGCGTTGGAGGTGGTGTAGCGGTCAGCCAGTATGAGACCGCCGTCCTCGTAGAGTGTGCCCCAATCCTGCTTATAGGAGGCATAGCGGTCAACGGCATAAAACGCGGAGGCGGCATAGGCGCTCACATCCTCCGGCTTTTCGCCGAACGTGCCGCTGAGATACATACGGATGAGCGCGGACGATTCCTCGGTATAGCGGGGATAGACAATGCTGTGGTAGGCAATGCCCTCCGCCTCAAAGCGCTCGCGCAGCAGCTTATATTGTGTGGATTTTCCGCTTCCGTCCACACCCTCAAGAACGATCAGCTTTCCCATATCGTAACCCTTGTCGTACGACCGCCGCCAGATACAGCGGCAGACGCATGACCCTTCCTATTCTTCTTGGCTCGCGCATAAGCCGGTACAGCCACTCAAGGCGGCAGCGGATAAAAAGCTCCGGCGCACGCGGTATATCTCCGGCCAGCACGTCAAGCGTCCCGCCCAGTCCGGCCATCAAGCCGACAGCATGGCTTCCCGCAAGCTGCGCCATAAAGCGCTCCTGCTTCCCCATGCCGAGGCAGACCATGAGAAAATCGGGCTTTGCCGCCTCGATACGGCGGATGACCGCGCCCGTGTCGGTAAAATAGCCGTCGCACACACCCACGACCGTCACGTTCGGGAAGCGCGTCTTGATCGTCTGCGCCGCACGCTCCGCCACACCGGGCTTGCCGCCGAGCAGAAACACGCGCCCTTGCATACGCCCAAGCAGTACGCAGGCAAAATCAAAGCCCGTGACCCGCTCCGAAAGCGGCTGTCCCAGCAGCCTTGCGCCAAGCAGCACCCCCACGCCGTCCGGCAGCACGAGCGCCGCCCCGTTCACGCAGTCGCGCAGCGCCGCGTCCCTTTGGCAGAGCCAGAGCAGCTCCGGGTTTGGTGTGCATACATACGCGCCGCGCCGCTCGTCCATGAGCCGCAGCGCACGCTCCACCGCCTGCTCCATCGTCAGACCGTCCACACCGACGCCGAGGATGCTTGTCCTCATACCTGCGAGAAAACCTCGCCGATGTTGTCACGGACGACCAGATCGGCATAGCTGTCCTGCGGTGTCTGACCACGATTGATAAGCACGAGCTTATGCCCGCGGTAGTAGCGTATCAGTCCGGCAGCCGGATACACGACCAGCGACGTGCCGCCGATGATGAGCATATCCGCCGCCGCGATATAGCGGACGGCTTTTTCCAGAACATTCTCATCGAGCGCCTCCTCATAAAGCACCACGTCCGGGCGGACAACGCCGCCGCAGTCGCAGCGGGGCACTCCCTCGCAGTCGTTGATGAAGCCTTCGGGGTATGGCTTACGGCAGCGGGCGCAGTAGCAGCGATGCGTCGTGCCGTGCAGCTCCAGCACCTCGCGGCTTCCGGCGTTTTGGTGGAGACCGTCGATGTTCTGGGTGATGACCGCCTTGAGCTTCCCCTCGCGTTCGAGCTCCGCCAAGCGGCGGTGCGCCGCGTTCGGCTTCACGTCCGGCGGAGCGACGAGCTTCACGTGGTAAAAGCGGTAAAATTCCTCCGGGTCGCGCTCAAAAAAGCTGGCGGATAAAATCGTCTCCGGCGGGTATTTGTATTGTTGGTTATAAAGACCGTCCACACTGCGGAAATCGGGGATGCCGCTCTCCGTGGAAACGCCCGCACCGCCGAAAAAGACAATGTTGTCCGACGACGCGATCATGCTTTTCAGTTGTTCAAGCTCCGGCTTCATGGCCGTCTCCCCCGTTCCCTGACTTATCGCTTGCCATTCGGTCCATTATAATATAAGTGTCGGGTATTTTCAATCCTCCAGAATGTCCTCACCAATGCGGTAGACATCGCCCGCGCCGACGGTCAGGATGATGTCGCCGGGTGCGGCGGCAAAGCGCAGCGCCTTTTCAAGCTCCTCAAAGCTCGGGAAAAACATCCCGTTCGGCAGCTCCCTTGCCAAGTCAGCCGAGGATATATGCAGCGTATTCTTCTCACGGGCGGCGTATATCTCCGCCAAGAAGGTCACATCCGGGCGGCTTAGCTGGCGGACGAAATCGTCAAACAGCGCCTTTGTCCGGCTGTAGGTATGCGGCTGGAACACCAGCAGCACCCGCTTATAGCCCAGCGGCTCCACCGCGTCCAGCAGCGCCTTGAGCTCGCCGGGGTGATGGGCATAGTCATCGTACACGTCCGCGCCGTTGAATTTGCCCTTAAATTCAAAGCGGCGGTTCGCGCCACGGAACGCGGACAGACCATATTTCACCGCCGTCGGAGATATGCCGAGCGTGATGGCCGCCGCCGTCGCCGCGAGCGCATTCATCACGTTATGGCGACCGGGTATGCACAGGTTCAGATGGGCAAACAGCTTCCCCTTGTGGTACACGTCAAACTCCGTGCCCGCGCCGTCCATTTCAATGTTTTCGGCGTATACGTCCGCCTCCGGGCTCATGCCGAAGGTCGTGAGCGGGCGGTCGATTCCTGCGATGGCATCCATCGTGCTCGCGTCGTCGCGGTTGGCAATGACCATGCCGTCGGCGGGAACAAGCTCCGCAAAGCGGCGGAAGGAGTGCTTCACCGCCTCAAGATCCTTGAAATAGTCGAGGTGGTCAGCCTCCACATCCAGCAGCACCGCAATGGTCGGGTGGAAGGACAGGAAGCTGTCGTAGTATTCGCAGGACTCCATCACGATGGTGTCGCCGTTGCCCACGCGGTGTCCGGCGTGGAGCAGCGGGAGTGTCCCGCCGATCATGACGGTGGGGTCCTTTTCCGCCGCCATGAGGATGTGGGTACACATGGAGGTCGTCGTCGTCTTGCCGTGCGTTCCGGCGATACAGAGCGCGTTTTTATAGTCGCGCATAAGTGCGCCCCACGCCTGCGCCCGCTCAAAAACAGGGATTCCCAGCGCACGTGCCGCCACGATCTCAGGGTTTTCATCGTGGACGGCAGCCGTCCGAACGACAAATTCATATTCCGGCAAAATATTCTCGGCACGATGGCCGATGTTCACACGGATACCGCGTCCACGCAGCTCCGCAATTTTCTCGCTCTCCTGCATATCGCTGCCCGTGATGGCAAGTCCCATCCCGTCCAGTATCTCCGCCAGCGGCGCCATGGAAACGCCGCCTATGCCAATCAAATAGCCCTTCTTTCCGGGCTGAAGAAAATTCTCAAACTCACTCATGCTGTTCTCCATTCGAGATTTTATCATGCTATTATATGCCCTTATCGCGCATTTTACAAGACTTTTCCCAAACGAAACGGCGGCGACCTAATGGCCGCCGCCGCAAAGTGGCTTTTCCTTATTCGACAGGCGCTTCCGCCGTCTCCGCAACGGGCTCCGGCTGGGGCTCCGTGTTCTCCACCGGCGCTTCCGCCACCGACTCCACATCGACCTTCTCCGGCTCCTCCGGCTTGAGGGACAGCTCCTGTGCCGCAAGCTCCGTCACAGCGCTCACCGCGCCGGCCTCTATCGCAGCCTTGACAGCCGCGTCGATCTCGGCCTGCTTCTGCGCGTTCTTGGCCGCCTTGCGATTGCGCACCGCGATCACGATGGCGCAAACGATGTCGAACAGGGCGTTGACGCAGAGGGCAATGCCCGCCATGGAGACACCCTCGCCCTCGCCGAACACCTCACCAAAGAGACCCATGAGGATGACCACGCCGATGGCGATACCGAGGATGGCAAGAATGAGCGGCAGCCACCACGCCTTAAAGCGCATACGCGCCAGATCGAGCGAATACTGGAGCTTTATCACACCGTCAAAGGCGCACATCGCGCCGATGATGACGAGGAAAGAGAAGCTCGCGCCGCCGTTGAGCGCTACATACGTTCCGAAGGCAATGCAGAGCACACCCACGGCAAATTCGTAGCGGTACACGCCGTCGATCATTTTCTTGGCGAAATAGAAGACCATACTCACAAGACCGATCAGGATGATAAGTCCGCCGATCATGTAGTCGAAATAGCTTTTGTAGCTCTCGTAGAACTGGAACAGCGCCACGCCGAGAACGGCGCTTATAACAGCCAAAATGATAAGGACGCGAACAGGGTTGCCGATGATACGGCTGCCGCGAGCTTCGAGCGGCTTCGGCTCCTTTTTGGCTTTCTTCACCTTCGGCTTCTTTTCCTTGCGTGCCATAGTGAGCTTTCCTTTCAAAGTTATTTTATTTAGACACATTGATTGTAGCACGAAGCCATACAAATGTAAATAGCGCAATTATGGCTAATTCGTCGAATTTGTCCGACTACTCCTCCGTCGTTTTTCCAAAAATCACACTTGCATAAGCGCACTTTTTAGCGTACAGTATGGGCATGATAGGAGGTGCTTCCATGAACGACAACAAACTGATACGTCTCGTCCTCGCGGCGCTCTTTGCCGCCCTTAGCTGCGTGGCGACGCTTGTCATATCCATCCCCATTCCCGCCACGAACGGCTATATCAACCTCGGCGACGGCGTTGTTCTGCTGGGCGCATTCCTGCTCGGTCCTGTGTACGGCATGGCCGCCGGTGGGCTGGGTCCCATGCTGGCAGACATCATCCTCGGCTACGCCGTCTTTGCACCGGGAACGCTCGTCATCAAGGCGCTGATGGCGCTTTGCGCGGCGCTCGTGCTTCGCGCCATGCACAGGAATACCGGCGGACTTATCCTCGGCGCGGTCGTCGGCGAGCTTGTGATGGTGCTCGGCTATTTTGCCTATGAGGCACTGCTGCTCGGCTACGGTCTTGCCGCCGCCGGAAGCATACCCGGCAACGCGATACAGGGTGTCGCCGGTATCATCGTGAGCGTCCTCTGCTACAAGGCGCTGCGCGGTATTCCCTCCATCCAGAAATTTTGCGAGTGAGAAAGGCGGAAATATCATGTACGAAGAAATTACGAAGCAGGCGCGTCAGGCCGTCACGGAGCTTCTCGACGTCGCCGGACTGAAAGCGGGCGAGCTTTTTGTGATCGGCTGCTCATCCAGTGAGGTCGTCGGTCAGCGTATCGGTAAGGGGTCGAGCATGGAGGCGGCACAGGCCGTCCTTGACGGCGTTTATCCCGTCCTCTGCGAGCGGAAAATATATCTCGCGGCGCAGTGCTGCGAGCACCTCAACCGCGCTCTCATCCTCGAAGCCGAGGCGGCGGAGAAATTCGGCTATGAGCCGGTCAACGTCCGCCCGTGGGCGCACGCCGGCGGCTCGTTCGCCACGACCGTGTGGGAGCATATGGCGAAGCCCGTCGCCGTGGAGCATATCCGCGCCAAGGCGGGCATGGACATCGGCGCGACGCTCATCGGTATGCACCTGCGCGAGGTTGCCGTTCCCGTGCGCCTCTCCCTCAAGTCCATCGGCGAAGCGCCCCTCATCTGCGCCCGCACCCGTCCGCGCTACATCGGCGGCGAACGCGCCCGCTATCAAGAGGACTTGAAATAACAAGCAGCGGCTGCCACCCGGCAGCCGCTTTTTAGTGCGTTTATCTCCGATTTTGCACCAACCAAAGCC
>CAVIIB010000018.1:18999-27493 GCA_963642815.1 Oscillospiraceae bacterium
CTGACAGCTCCCTTTACACAAGGGAGCCATGGGTGCTCCCACGTCGGCTCCATGGAAAATCGGAGGGGCGGTTTTATTTTCCCTTTCTGTAGGGGGTGTCCTCCAGCGGGAGGCTCTGGCGGAATTTGCCGTCGTAGCGCCAGTAGGCGTGGGCGCAGGCCGGTGCGGTCGGTATCATGCAAAGCTCACCGCAGCCCTTCGCGCCCAGCGAATACGGGAGCTTATCCTCCTCCTTGGGTCGGCAGAGAATGGCTTCAAGCTCCGGCGCTTCCGTGGCTCGCATGAAGCCGATCGTGCCGAAGCGGCTCTTGGGATAGCCGTCCACACACTCGAATTTCTCCGTCACACCGTAGCCGATACCCATGACCATGCCGCCCTCGATCTGCCCCTCCACGGACTGGATGTTGACCGGCGTTCCGACATCAAACGCGGAGATCGCCTTTTCGATACGTCCCTCATCGTTGAGGATGATGACCTGCGCCCCGTAGGAATAGGACACATGACTAACAGGATTTTCCTTAATTGCGCCGAGAGGGTCGGTCTTGGCGGAGTATTCCCCGAAAAACTCGCAGCCCTCGAGCTCCGCGACGGTCTTGCCGCCGTCAAGCGCCGCCTTGAGCTTTTCTCCGGCGCGACGCGCCGCCTCGCCGGTCATCACCGTCTGTCGCGAGGCCGTGGATGTACCCGCGTCCGGCGTGCGTATCGTGTCGGCGTTTTCAAAGACGAACAGCGCCGGGTCGAGCTCCGTCACATGGCATATCTCCGTAAGCGTCATCTGACCAATACCCTGCCCCATGCAGGAGGCGGAGGTGCGGATATGTATTTTCCCGTCCTCCACGGAGAGTAGTACACGGCCAATGTCCTTTTTGCCCATGCCCGTGCCGGAGTTCTTGAAGCCACAGGCGATGCCCGCATAGGGGTGGGCATAGAACTCGTCCTTGACCGCCTCCAGACAGGCGACCATATTCGTGTTGGGATCGGCGGTCTGTCCGTTGGGGAGAATATCCCCCGGCTGGATGGCGTTGCGGCGGCGGAACTCCCACGGGTCAATACCGACCATCTCCGCCAGCAGGTTGATGTTCATCTCCGTGGCAAAGCAGCTCTGCGTCACGCCGAAGCCGCGAAACGCGCCGGAGACGACATTGTTCGTGTAGACAGACATACCAAAGATGTCGATGTTCTGGTAGTTATATGGTCCGGCGGCATGGGTACAGGCGCGGTGCAGCACCGGCCCGCCCAGCGACGCATACGCGCCGGTGTCGGCGATGATAACGCCCTTCATGCCGGTAAGAATGCCGTTTTCGTCGCAGGCGGTGGTAAATTCCATCTCCATGGGATGGCGCTTGACGTGGTAGTTGAGCGACTCCTGCCGTGTGTACTTCACCTTGACCGGTCTTTTCGTCACCCATGCCATCAGCGCCGCGTAGGGCTGGACGGACATATCCTCCTTGCCGCCGAAGCCGCCGCCGACGAGCGGGGCGCGGCAATGCACCTTTTCCGGCGGGAGACCGAGCATTTTTGAGCACTCGCGCTGGACATCGTAGATGGATTGGCTGGTCGTATAAATGAGCAGTCCGTCCTCCCCCTCCGGCATGGCCACGCAGCACTCCGGCTCCATGAAACCATGCTCCTGCCAGCTTGTCTTGTACTTGCGCGTGACGACGTATTTGGAATTGGCGATGGCCTCATCCGCGTTGCCACGCACCAGATTGGCACGGCTCATCACATTGCCGTCCGGGTGCAGCAGCGGCGCATCCCCGCGCAGCGCGTCAAAGGGGCTCGTCACGGCGGGAAGCTCGGTGTATTCGACCTCCACCAGCGCAGCGATCTCCTCCAGCTTCTCCTTTTTGTCCGTGGCGACGACGGCGAGCACGTTGCCCACATAGCGCGTAATGTCGCCCTCGCCCATCATCACATCCCAATCCTGCTTGATGTGGCCGATCTTATTGCAGGGCACGTCGCGCCTTGTCAGCACCTTTACACAATCGGGGTGCGCCTCGGCGCGGCTCGTGTCAATGCGCTCGATACGGGCGCGAGGATAGCGGGAAAAGACCGGCTTGGCATAGAGCATACCGTCCACGAGAATATCATCGGCGTAGATACCGCTGCCGTTCACCTTTTCCGCCGCGTCGATACGGCGGGCGTGTTCGTCCATATGGAGACTGTGCGGCGCGGGTGGGATGGGTCGCCCCTCGCGAAAAAAATCCGCCGCCATCAAAATCGCGTCCTCGATCTTTTTATAGCCCGTGCAGCGGCAAAGATTGCCGCGAATCGCGAGCTTAATGTCGGCGCGGGTCGGGTTCAGATTCGTGTCCAGCAGGCTTTTCGCGGACAGTATCATGCCGGGGATGCAATAGCCGCACTGCACCGCGCCCGCCTCGGCAAAGCAGTGCTCATAGACGCGCATTTCGTCGGCGGGGATGCCCTCGACCGTGAGGATCTGTTTGCCCACAAGCTTGCTTATCGAGACGACGCAGGCCTTGGTCTTTTTCCCGTCCACCAGCACCGTACAAGCGCCGCAGACACCCTCGCTGCACCCGTCCTTTGCGCCGGTGAGCCGCAGCTCGTCACGCAGGAAGCCGAGCAGCTTCCCGTCATGCTCCGTCGTATATTCGCGCCCGTTGATCGTCAGAGTATACATGGCGTTTTCTCCTTATGTCACACGCCTTTTTCCGTTAAGAAATCGGCCAGTAGATTGAGGCATACCGTTTTGCGGTACTCCGCGCTGACGCGCCCGCGTGTGAGGACAAGGCGCTCAGCATAGGCATTCAGAAGCGGCTCACGCAGCGTCCTCGCCTCGTCCGGCGTGTGACCTATCAGCATGGTCTCCAGCTCGCGGAAGCGCAGAACGGTGTCCGCCACCGCGCCGAAGGCGGCGGCAAAGCGCGTGATACGACCATTCTCCGTGTCGAAAAGTCCGGCAAAGGACACACGCGAGATAGCAAGCGCGTTGCGTCCGCCGACCTTTTGATAGCCGTAGTTATCAAGTCCCGTTCGCGGCAGCAGTATCTCCGCGATAAGCTCATCCTCCGCGAGATCGAGCCGCTTGCGTCCAAGATAGAACTTGTCAACGCTCACGAAGCGCTCACCGCGCACAGAGACGAGCCGCAGCTTCGCGTCCGCAACAAATTCGATGAGCACGGAGTCGGCCTTGGCCGAGCCGTTGCCGAGGTTGCCGCCAAATGTACCCGCGTTGCGAATGGCGGGCGCGGCGATACGGGAGACAGCTTCTTTCATGAGCGGCGGCACCAGCGACGAGGCCAGCGCCTCGGTAAAGGTGACAGCCGCGCCGATGCGAATGAATTTCTCGTCGCCGCGTATCTGCCTCAGCTCGTCGAGCTTGCCGATGAAAAGATACGGCGCGTCCGAGCGGTTTTGCACCATGATGTCCGTACCACCGGCATAGGGAATGACCCTCTCCGAGGCGCGAATCTCCAGCGCCTCGCGCAAATTCTGGGGAGCGTAGCCGTTTACCATAGCCCTTTTCCCTCCTCCGAAGCCTGTAAAACCGCGTTCACGATGGCGTTATAGCCCGTGCAGCGACAGAGATTGCCGGACAGACCCTCGCGCACCTCCGCCACCGTGGGATGGGGGTTGTGCGACAGCAGCGCCTCCGCCGCCATGACCATGCCGGGTGTGCAGAAGCCGCACTGTACGGCGGAAAAGGTCGCAAATGCCCGGTCAAGCACCGCAAAGCGCTCCGTCTCGCGGTAGCCCTCCAGCGTGAGCACCGTACTCCCGCTCACAGCGCCCATCGCCACGCAGCAGGAATTTTGCAGCCGCCCGTCCACCAGCACGGCGCAAGCGCCGCACTCGCCCTCCTTGCAGCCGCACTTGACGCTCGTGCAGCGGTAGCTGTCGCGCAGCACGTCGAGCAGCCGGTCAGTCGCCGCGCCGTCATAGACCGTCTCGCGGCCATTGAGGATAAAGCGTATCTCGTTCATAGCGTTTCCTCCCTTGTGAGCACACGAATGCTGTCCTCGGCGGTAAAGGGCGCATGGTTGAGGCGGACAGTGCCGCCGAGCGCCTGCTCCATCGCCTCCACATACGCGCCGGGTGCGCCGACCAGCGGCAGCTCGCCCGCGCCCTTTGCGCCGTAAGGTCCATCGGGGTATTTCTCGACGTGAAGACGGCACTTGAGCACCGGCACATCGACCGTCGTCGGGATGAGGTAGTCGGAGAAGGAGTTGTTGCGGATACGCCCCTTTTCGTCGTAGTCCATATATTCAATGGATGAGTAGCCGATACCCTGTAGGAAGCCGCCCTCCATCTGTCCCATGACGATGTTGTAGTCGATGGGCGTACCCACATCAAACGAGGCGTAAGCGCCCAGCACACGGCTCGTGCCGGTACAGGTGTCAAGCTCGACCTCGATGGCCTGTACGCCCCATGCGTAGGTGGGGTAGGCGTCGCCCTTGAATTTGTCGAGATAGAACGGGATGAGGAAGTCCGGCTCATGGAAGCGCTCCTCGACCATCTGGTCGCGTCCATCCTCCCATTCACTGCGCAGCCGTATCGCCGCCCGCCGCAGCAGCTCGCCCACGACCATGAGCGAGCGCGAGGCCACCGTCGGGCCGGAGTCCGGCACACGCGAGGTGTCGGGGTGGTCGTAAAAGACCTTTTCCAGCGGCAGATTCAGCTCATGCGCCACGATTTTGGGGAAGGTCGTGCGCAGCCCTTGACCGATGTCACCGTTTGCGGCAAGTATCTCGACCGTGCCGTCCTTATACTTGCGCAGACGGACGACAGCCTTGATGAGGTCGCGCTCGCCAGAGCCGGTGAAGCCCGCACCGTGGAAGTGCAGGGACATACCGATACCGCGACGGTAACGTCCCGTCTGCAGCTTGGCATACTCCGCCCGCTTGCGGCGGTAATCGCTGTCAGCGGCGACCTCCTCTATCATGTCGGGCAGCGGCACGGGGAAATGGTAAAGCCCGGAGGTCGAGGTGGCATCCCCCTGCTTGACGAGGTGCGCCTGCTTGAACGGAAGCGAATCCACGCCCAAGTCGGCGGCAATATGATCCATGAGCATTTCGACGGCAAAGAAGGTCTGCGGCGCACCAAAGCCGCGGTACGCCCCACAGGGCGTGGTGTTCGTTTTCAGCGCCTGCCCACGGACGTGGAGATTTTCGATGTTGTATACGCCATCGGCGCAGATGATACCGCGTTGCAGCACGACGGCGGACAGCGTGGTATAAGCGCCCGCGTTGAAGCGCACATCAATATCCATGGCGGTGACGCGCCCGTCCTTGACGGCGGCGCGGTAGCGGCAGAGGGACGGATGGCGCTTGGAGGTGAACTCAAGATCCTCGCGGCGGCCAAAAATGCAGCGCACCGGGCGACCAATTTTCTTTGCCGCCACCGCCACCTGACAGCCGAGGATGGACGGAAACGCCTCCTTGCCGCCGAAGCCGCCGCCGGTGACATCTTGGTGGATGTGGACATCGGCAGGACCGCAGCCGAGCGCCCGCATGACCGCGCCGTGGACATAGTAGGCGCACTGCATAGAGCCGTGGACGTACATACGTCCACCCTCCTCCGGCTCGGCCATCATGCCCTGCGTTTCGAGGTAGGTCTGATCCTGATAGCCCGTCTCAAACTCCTCGTCATATATCTTATCCGCCTCGGCAAAGGCCTTCTCCAAATCGCCCTTTTCGTATTCGTAGTGGAAAAACGCCTCGTCCGCCTTGCGTAGGTCGAGCATGGGCTCCAGCGGCTCATACTCCACCTCGATACGGCGGAGTATGTCCTCGCACACACTCTCATCCTCGCCACAGACCATACCGATGGGCTCGCCGATATACTCGACTGTCTCGCGGGCAAAGACCGGCGTATCGTCCATGACGATATTGACGTTGTTGTCGCCGGGAACGTCGTTCCTGTCGACATAGTAGTAGCCCTCCGGCAGCTCCGGCACACGCACGGCAAGCAGCTTCGCCCGCGCATACACGGAGCGGAGCATTTTCCCGCAGAGCACACCGTGACCGTCGATGTCCCCGACAAAAACACTGCGCCCGGACATTTTCGGCTCATGATCCTTTTTCACAACAGACCGAGAGATGTCTTCCATATTCATCCTCCTCCTGTGAATGATAGTTTCAACTGCGCAAGGCAGTCCTCGTATTGCTTCGGCGTGTCCATATCGAGCGAGCAGCCGTCGTCCTCGGTCGGAAGCTCCACAATATGCGCCGTCTGTGTGTGCCAGAAGCCGCGCAGCCCGTCCGCGCCGTCATAGCGGCGAATAGGCTCGATGAACGCGCTCCCTATCAGCGGCGGGTGTACCCGCCGTCCGTTCAGCAGCGGAAAAACGATACTCCCGTTCCCCTCCGGCATAGCCGTTCCCAGCCGCAGAAATGTCTCCCTCGTCACGAGCGGCATATCCCCCGGCAGGAGGAAAAATGCCCTGCACGGCGGCAGTGCCGCCAGCCCCTCGCGGATGGAGGCGAGCATATCCGTCTCGGCATAGCGCCGGTTATAGGCAAGGCGGACGCGCTCGCGCCCGTAGCGCCCGGTCAGCAGCGCCTCCAATTCCTCGGCGCGGTAGCCAAGGACAACGACCGGCGACTGCACACCGGCGTCCAGCATGGAATCGACCGTATTTTCAAGGACGGTCCGACCACGCAGCGGCAGCAGCGGCTTGAACGCACCCATGCGGCTTGAAAGCCCCGCCGCCAATATCAGACCGCCAAAGCCTGCCGCAAGCGTGTTTTCCATGGCCGCGCCCCCTCCGTTTTCTATACCCTTTATCGTATCAAAAAAATCCCGTTTGCGCAAGAAAAAGCTACGCCTTTTCCTCCATGCAAATATGCGTCTCGCCTTGGTATGTATAGGAAAACGTGCGACGGTCATCCACCGGCGCCGCGCCGCGAATATCGCTAAGCTCGCTCTCCTTACAGCCAAGGGTGCGGCAAAGCGCCCGCAGCGCCGACGAGCCGCTGTCGTCGAGATAGCGCCCGTCAAATTCACGCAGCTCCGCCAGCGTATCAAACTCGCGTATCACGCCCGCCGCATAGCGCCGCTCGTATATCGGAAGCTCGTCCAGATGGCGTTCCAGCAGACACTCCCAAAGCTCCCGCCGCGTCTGCTCCCGCGTCGCATACTCCCGTTCCAGCAGCGCCACAAGGCGCTTGGAGAATGTTCGGGAGAAATACACCTGCCCCAGCATACACCAGCGGTCACAGGGCGCGTGGTCTATGCCGGTGATACGCCCGTCCGATTGGCAGATAAGCCCCCATTCGTCGCTCTGTCCGGGGATGAAGGTCGAGGCGTAATAAGCATCATAGACGTAAGGCTCAAACACGTTTTCGGTGAAATAGTTGTCCGACGAGCAGAGGTAGCTGTTTTTGAGCTTTTCCGTCACGCGGATGAGCGAGGATGTGTTGTTATAGTGTGCGTAATCCGGATTTTCCACAATATCCACGCCGAGCTTTTCACGCAGATAGGCAAATTTCTCCGCCATATAGCCGACGACGAGCGTAACATCGTCCACCCCGGCCTCGTGTAGCTGGCGTATCTGCCGCTCGATCAGCACCTCGCCGCGCACGGTCAGCAGCCCCTTGGGTATCTCCCATGACAGCGGCGCAAAACGGGCGGAAAGCCCCGCCGCCAGAATGACGGCATTGTCCACACGGTAGGGCGCGAGCGCCTCCATCCCCTGCTCGTCCAGACCTCCGTCTCGGTACTGCGTGTACAGGCGCTCAAATTCTTCCTTGGTGAGCATGGCGCTCCCCCCTCTCGTCAATATGGGCTGATGTCGAGCGAGGCATCGTCCTCACCCTTTTCTATCTTCCGAATCTGCGCCCAGTAGCCGCCGTCGCCGACGCTTATGAACACACGCTCGCCGACCTTGTGCCCCAGCACCGCCTTGGCGACCGGCGATTCCTTGCTGATAAGCCCCTTCATGGGATTCTGGCGCAGGGTCGTGACAAAGGTGATGACCTCCTCCTCGCCCTCGTCCTCCGCGTACAATGTCACGCGGTCAAAGACACCGGCCTCGTCGGCGTTCGACTCCGGCTTGATCACGACCGCCGTGGCGATCATGCGCTTGAGATAGCGAATACGGCTCTCGTTGCGGTTCTTCGCCTGCTTCGCCGCCTTGTACTCAAAGTTCTCGGACAGGTCGCCAAACGCTCGCGCCGTCTGCACGTCCTCGATAAGCTTTGCCCGCAGCTCCGTGTCGCGCCAGTCGAGCTCCTCCTGCATTTTCCGGATGTCGACCGCCGTTAATTCGTCATACATGATAGCAAACCTCGCTGTTTTTGGGCGGCCTCCGCCGCTTGAATAAAAAAGAGAGCCGCTTGTGGGCAGCTCTCTTTCGTTTGTAAATGTGCCGTTAGACCGTGCCTTAGGCCTTGTCTTCCTCGCAGCGCTCCAGAATACCGGCAGCGCCCATGCCGCCGCCGATGCACATGGTGATCAGGGCATACTTGCCGTTGATCTCGCGCAGACGGTCGATTGCCTTGCCGACAAGGATAGCGCCGGTGCAGCCGAGAGG
>CAVIIB010000019.1:0-12182 GCA_963642815.1 Oscillospiraceae bacterium
CGCCCAGCACAAAATGGTGGAAATGGCGGCGGGCGCGTGGTAAAATAGGCGCAATAAACCTATACATACAGGGAGATACTATGGATTATACAGAAAAGGTGATACGCCACGTCAACCGCTATGAGGGCGTGATCGTACAGGTGGATATGGAAATGGTACAGGTGCCGAACGGCAACATCACCATGCGCGAGGTCGTGCGTCATCCCGGCGGCGTATGCGTCGTGGCGCTGGAGAAGGACGGGATGGTCGCCATGGTGCGGCAGTACCGCTTCCCCATCGGGGAGCACCTGCTGGAGCTTCCGGCGGGCAAGCTCGAACCGGGTGAGGAGCCGCTTCCCGCCGCCAAGCGCGAGCTCTCGGAGGAGACGGGGCTGGAGGCCGACGAGTGGCGCGACCTCGGCTTTATCTACACCTCGCCCGGCTTCTCCACCGAGCGGCTCTACCTCTACCTCGCCACAGGGCTGCGCCACGGGGCGCAGCACCTTGACCGCAACGAATTTCTGGACGTGGAGTATTATCCGCTCGACACGCTGCGGGACATGGTGCTTCGCGGCGAGCTGGCCGACGGAAAGACTGTTGACGGTATTCTAAAGACGGCTGCGCTGATACGCGCAAAGGGAGATTGATTTTCTGGCATAGATGTGGTATGATGATACGGATTGTAGAATCAGATACCACAATTCACCTGAAAACAGAGGCTTGATTTATGAATAAATATATCATCCGGGGCGGCCAGCCGCTACACGGCGAGGTGAGCATTTCCGGCGCAAAAAACGCGGCTGTGGCCATCATTCCGGCGGCCATCATGGTGCGCGGTGTTTGCCGTCTGGAAAACCTGCCCCAGATCAGCGACGCCGACACGCTCCTGCACATTTTAAGCTGCATGGGCGCACGGGTGCGCATGATATGCCCCGGCACGGTGGAGATCGACTCGACCGATGTCCAGATGGACGTGCTGCCGGAGGAGATGTTCGAGCTGACGCACCGTATCCGCGCCAGCTACTACCTCATCGGCGCCATGCTGGCGCGTTTTGGCCGTGCCAAGAGCACCATGCCCGGTGGCTGCAACTTCGGCGAGCGCCCCATCGACCAGCACCTCAAGGGCTTCACGGCGCTCGGCGCGGAGATGGAGCTTTCCGGCGGCTATATCCTCGGTCAGACGGAAAATGGCCGCTGCACCGGCGCACACATCTACCTCGACAAGGTTTCCGTCGGCGCGACGGTCAACATCATGCTGGCGGCGGTGCTGGCAGAGGGTCGGACGATCATTGAAAACGTCGCCCGTGAGCCGCACGTCGTCGATCTGGCGAACTTCTTAAACTCCATGGGCGCCGATGTGCGCGGCGCCGGTACGGATGTCATCAAGATCCGTGGTGTGCGCGAGCTGCACGGCGGCAGCTATACCCTCATTCCCGACCAGATCGAGGCCGGCACCTACATGGCGGCTGTCGCCGCCACCGGCGGCGCGGTCAAGGTCTGCAACGTCATTCCCAAGCACCTCGACTGCATTTCCGCAAAGCTGCGCGAGATGGGCGTTCAGGTGGACGAGGGCGACGACTACGTTCTCGTGCGCCGCAGCCGTCCGCTGCGCCGCGCCGACGTAAAGACCATGCCCTACCCCGGCTTCCCGACGGATATGCAGTCCCAGATCACAGCCGTACTCTCCTGCGCGAACGGCACGAGCGTCGTGACCGAGGGCGTATACGACGGCAACCGCTTCAAGTATATCGCCGAGCTTGTCAAAATGGGCGCACACATCCGCGTGGACGGGCGCATCGCCATCGTGGAGGGCGTGGAGCGCCTTTCCGGAGCGCGTGTGCGGGCGCACGACCTGCGGGCCGGTGCGGCCATGGTCATTGCAGGACTTGCGGCACAGGGCGAAACGCAGGTGGAGGACATCCACTTCATCGAGCGCGGCTACCAGAGCTTCGTGGAAAAGCTCTCGGCGCTCGGCGCGGATATCGCCTGTGTCCCCGTCGAGGAAAACGAGACGGAGACGGCGGCGAGCGCCGGTTGACCTATGCAGCTAAGCCTTTTTGCCAGCGGCTCAAGCGGCAACTGCGCCCTGCTGCGCTTTGGTCGCTATCGGCTGCTTCTGGATGCCGGTATATCGGCGCGGGCGATACGCAACGCGCTGGCGGACGCGGGTACAGCCCCGTCGGAGCTTGACGGCATCCTCATCACACATGAACATTCGGACCACGTTTCGGGTCTGTCCGTGCTTTTAAAGCACGACCCGCTTCCGGTCTTCGCCCCCGGAACGGTGGCCTCGTGTTTATGCGCGGCCTATTCCGGGGTCGAATCCTGTTTGCACACCGTCGAGCCGGAGCGCCCGTTTTCGTTCGGCGACGCTTCTATCGTCTGCTTCCCGACGCCGCACGACACACCGCAGAGCGTCGGCTGGCGCATCGAAACGCCGGAGGGCGTTTTCGCTCTCGCCACGGATACCGGCCACGTCACCTCTACCATGCTGCGCTACCTCGGCGGCGCGGACATCGCCGTGATCGAGGCCAACCATGACGAGCGTATGCTGCGCGAGGGTCCCTACCCTTTCCCGCTCAAGCGGCGCGTGCTCTCGGACAGCGGTCATCTCTCCAACGCCGACTGCGCGGCGCTGGCGCGGCGGCTTGCGGAGCAGGGCACACACCAGATCGTTCTGGCGCATTTGAGCCGGGAGAACAACCGCCCGGAGACGGCGCGGGACACGGTGCTGGCCGCCCTCGCGGGAACCCCGACGGAGCTTTACGTCGCCCCGGCGCGGGAACGAATGGATATTGAGGTGCAGCCATGCTTCGCATATGCGTACTCTGCCAAGGGCGTTTGAAGGAAAAATACTATGCCGCCGCCTGCGACGAATACCTGAAGCGCCTTTCGTCCTACGGTGCGGTGGAGGTCGTCGAGCTGCCGGAGGACTCCGACATCGCGGCGCGTATTCCCAAGGGCTCGTATGTCATCGCCATGGCGATCGAGGGCGAAAAGCTCTCCAGCGAGACCTTTGCCGAGCGGCTGGAGCGTCTCGCCCTTGCCGGACACAGCCGCCTCTGCTTCCTCATCGGCGGGAGCGAGGGCTTGACGGAGACCGTCAAGCGCAGCGCCGATATGCGGCTTTCCATGTCGGATATGACCTTTCCGCACCATCTGGCGCGGGTGATGGTCTTGGAGCAGATATACCGCGCCTGCACCATTCGGGCGGGCGCAAAATACCACAAATGAAACGGGAGCGTACAGAGCTATGAACGACTGGGCACTTCACGAATACGGGGCGCTCTATGAAAGCTGGCCCCGCGACGAAAAGGGAGAAACGGTGCGACCTGCGCTGCTGCAAAGCTGCTCGCCGCTCGATATGCAGGCGGAGCTGTTGCAGGGTATGCTCCGCGCCTACGGTATTCCCAGCCTCCGCGTTGCACCGGGGGACGGACAGTTTGGGGAGCTTATCCTCGGCATGAGCGGCACGGGCGTGGACATCCTCGTCCCGGAGACAATGCTCGACGATGCAAAAGCACTGATGGAGGCGGAGAATGATGATGAAGATCGATCCTTGGATGCGTGAATATACCCGCTGGCTGGACAGCCCCTCCCTGTCGGAGGACGAGTGGAAGGAGCTTGACGCCATTCGGGGCGACGAAACGGAGATACGAAGCCGCTTCCGCGGGCCGCTTGAATTTGGCACGGCGGGACTGCGCGGCATTATGGGCGCGGGCATTGGGCGGATGAACGTCCATGTCATACGCTGGGCGACGCAGGCCTTTGCCCAGCTCATCGTCCGCGAGGGCGACGAGGCGCGGCGGCGCGGCGTGTGTATCGACTTCGACTGCCGCAACCACAGCGCGGAGTTTGCGCGGGAGGCGGCGTGTGTCTGTGCTGCCAACGGCGTACACGTCCGCCTGTTTGACGCGCTGCGTCCAACGCCGGAGCTGTCCTTTGCCGTCCTGCATTACGGCGCGACAGCCGGTATCAACATCACGGCCAGCCACAACCCCAAGGAATACAACGGCTACAAGGTCTACTGGTCGGACGGGGCGCAGCTTCCGCCGCAGCACGCAGCGGATGTGGCGCAAACCATGAGCGAGCTTGACCTTTTCAACGATGTCAAGAGCATGGACTATGACACGGCCTGTGAAAAGGGCTTGATTGAAATTATCGGCGAGCAGACGGACCGGGCGTTTATGACCCGCGTCATGGCGCAGCTCATCGACCGGGCGGCGGTCTCGGCGGCGGCGAACCGTCTCAGCATCGTCTACACGCCGTTCCACGGCTGCGGCTATAAGCTCGTGCCGGAGGCACTGCGCCGGATGGGGCTTCACAAGCTCTATCCCGTGCCGGAGCAGATGGTCATTGACGGCAGCTTCCCCACCGTTATTAGCCCCAACCCAGAGAACCCGGAGGGCTTCTATCTGGCCGTGGCACTGGCCAAGGAGAAGAACGCCTCCCTCATCATCGGCACAGACCCGGACTGTGACCGCGTGGGCGTGATGGCTCGCGGTGCGGACGGCGAATACCGCAGCATCACCGGCAACCAAATGGGTGCGCTGCTCATGGACTACATCATCGAGGCGCGTCGGCGCACCGGGCGTATGCCCGAAAAGCCCGCCATGATCTCCACCATCGTCTCCACGGGACTGGCGCGACGTATCTGCGAGGTCAACCACATCCACTACGACGAGACCTTCACCGGCTTCAAATTCATGGCTGAGAAGCTCGCCGAGTACAAGCGCGACGGCTCTTACGAATACCTCATGGCGTTCGAGGAGAGCTACGGCTACATGATGGGCGATTATGTGCGCGACAAGGACGGCGTGACCGCCTCCATGATGATCGCGGAGATGGCGGCCTACTACGACGGGCGCGGTATGACGCTGCTCGACGCGGTACAGGCGCTCTATGAGAAATACGGCTACTATGCCGAGCGCACCGTCAACCTCTTTATGGAGGGTGTGGACGGACCGGAGCGCATGGCGGCGCTGATGGCCCGTCTGCGCGGCGACACACCGGCGTTTATCGCCGGACTGCGCGTTGTCCGTATGCGCGACTACCGCAGCGGCACGGTCATCGTGCCGGGGCTGGGCACGGTCGGCAACACGGAAATATCCGGCTCGAACGTGCTGTATTTTGAGCTGGAGGATGGCACGGCGTTCATCGTCCGTCCCTCCGGCACAGAGCCGAAAATCAAGGTCTATGTGCTCGCGCACGGCGCTGATGAGGCGGCGTGTACGGCGACAGCGGAGGCTTGCCGGCAATTTGCCGAGAGCCTCGGAAAGGAGAACCCATGAAAAAGCTATTATCCATCATACTGACCCTCGCGCTGGTGCTGGCGCTTTGCGTCCCCGCACTCGCGGCCAACGAGGGCGAGGCTCGCGTCGTGGTCGGCGCTGACCTGACCCAGAGCCAAATCGACGAGGTATACAAGACCTTCGGTATCACCCGTGGTGATGTCAAGGAGCTTACGGTCACAAACGCGGAGGAGCGCGACTATTTGGAGGGTATCGTCTCCGAATCGGTCATCGGCACTCGCTCCATCTCCTGCATCTACATCAAGGTTCTGTCCGCCGGGTCGGGGCTGACGGTGCGCAGCTCCAACATCAGCTGGTGTACCAATGAGATGTATCAGGCCGCCATGCTCACCGCCGGTATCACCGACGCGGAGGTCACGGTCACAGCGCCCTTCTCCGTCAGCGGCACGGCGGCGCTCACCGGCGTTTACAAGGCCTATGAGGACATCACAGGCAAGAAGCTCGAGGTTGAGAATAAGGAAGCCGCTGCCGAGGAGCTTGTCGTCACGGCGGAGCTTGCCGACGCGACGGACAGCGCCGCTGCCCTCTCCATCATCAACGAGCTGAAGCTCATTCTGGACGAAATTTCCGGCATGACGGACGACGAGCTGCGCGAGGAGATCATCAAGATCGCCGCCTCCTACGGCTATACGCTGACGGATGAGGAGATCTCCCGTATCATCTCCCTCTGCCGCAGTATGCAAGGCTTGAGCGTGGACGAGCTGAAGGATCGTATCTCCGGCTTCCAAGACACCGTGGAGAGGCTCACCGGCGCGGTCGAGAGCGTATCGAGCTTCGGCGCAAAGGTCGCGGCTTTCTTCAACTCCATCGCCACCTTCTTCGCCAAGCTCTTTGGCAAGGGCTGACAAACAGCATACACAAATCCACCCCGACGGGCTGACCGTCGGGGCGTGTCTTACAATATCAAAAACTTACAGGAATCGGAACGGAGAGATTATGACACATCAGGAATACTACAACTCGAAGCTCATCACGGTCGATCAGGCGCTCGACCTCATTCATTCCGGCGACTGCATCGCCTCCGGCCACTACGGGGACGAGACCTGCCCCATTTTCCGCCGCCTCCACACCATCGCCGACCGCGTGGAGAATGTGACCGTCTGGCTGAACAATCCGCAGGAGGACTACCCCTTCCTGTCCATGCCGGAGCTGAACGGCAAAATTGACGTGCTCACGGCCTTTTATGCCGCACCGCACCGCCGTATACACGATATGCACCGCGTCAGCTACGCGCCGAATCATCTGCACTATCTGGCGCGTTGTATGTCCGACGTCAAGCGTCCGACCATCTTCTTTGTGACCGTCACGCCGATGGACAAGAACGGCTTCGTCCTCTGCTCCTGCTGTCTGCAATATGAGCTGGAGCTGATGAAGGGCGCGGACACCGTCGTGTTCCAGGTCAACCGCAACCTCCCGCACACCGTCGGGCAGGTGCAGATACCCATTGAGGCCGCCGACTACATCATCGAGGAGACGGATGACCCCATCGTCTACGCGCCGGAATACCCCGTCACGGATACGGAGCGGGCGCTCGCCAAGAACATCGCCTCCCTCGTGTCGGACGGCGACTGCCTCCAATTCGGTATCGGCAGTCTCCCCGGTGCGGTGGCGGACGCGCTCGCCGACCGCAATGACCTCGGCGTACACACGGAAATGCTGAGTACGCCGATGGGACTGCTGATGAAAAACGGCAACATCAACAACAGCCGCAAGAGCATAAACCGAGGGCAGAGTATATGCACCTTCCTCTGGGGCGACCGCGACTTCTATGAATTTGTGGACTATAACCCCTCCATCCGCGTCCTCAAATCGAGCTATGTGAACGACCCGTTTGTTATCGCACAAAACGACAACATGGTCTCCATCAACACCGCCATGCAGGTCGACCTGACCGGCCAGATCTGCTCCGAGCGTGTGGGCTTCACCCAGTATTCCGGCACGGGCGGCGCATACGACTTCGCCTACGGCGCGTTCCACTCCAAGGGCGGCAAGGGCATCATCGCCGTCAAATCCACCGCCAAGCACGGTACGGTCTCGCGTATCGTCGTGGGCCTCGATTTCGGCTCCGTCGTCTCCATCCAGCGCAACGTCGCGGACTACATCGTCACCGAGTACGGCATCGCCCATGTGCGCAATCTCTGTGTGCGCGACCGTGTGCAGGCGCTCATCAACATTGCCGCGCCGCAGTTCCGCGACGAGCTGCGCGAGCAGGCAAAGCAATATAAGCTCTGGTAACAGGAGGTCTTTATGAAAATACAGGGAGTGCTTGGGGCGCTTGACAGCGCGGCGCTGGGACAGACGCTCATCCACGAGCATATAAGCTGCGCCGACTGGTCGATGCGCATGAATTTCGGCACACGCTTTTTTGAGCATGACGCGCTCATCGACATGGCGAAGCGCTGCTTTGCGCCGCTGCGTCAGCATGGCGTGAAAACGATCGTGGACGGAACGCCCATCAATCTGGGACGCGACCTGCCCCTCATTCGCGAGGTGGCGGAGACCACCGGCATGAATATTATCGCGTCCTCCGGCTTCTATTTTCAGGAAGAACCGTGGCTGCAAGCACGGAGCGAGCAATGGCTATACGACCTGCTCTACCCGGACGCGGAGGCCTGCGGTATCATGAAATGCGCGGTGGAGGCGGCAGGCGTTACGCCGCTCATCGGTCATCTTCTGCGGGCGACCGGGCGTGTCGCGGCGGCACAGGGCAAGCCCGTGTTCTGCCATACGGCAAGCCGTGCGGGAATGGGCATACCGGCGCTCGACGAGCTTTTAGCCTTTTTGCCGCCGGAGAAAATCGTCCTCGGTCACACCGGGGACACGAACGACCGCGACTATCTCCTGTCCGTGGCAGGAAGCGGCGCATACCTCGGCTTTGACCGCTTCGGCTACTGCGGGCGTGAGAATACGGCGGAAAATCTCGCGGTCAACATCGCGTGGCTCTGCGGGCAGGGCTACCGCGACCGCATTCTTTTAAGCCACGATGCGGCGGTCTACCTCGCATTCTGGGACGACTGGGCGCAAAGCCGGGAGCAGACCACCGATTTCTGCTTCATCCATGAGACGGTGCTGCCGCTGCTGACGGCAAACGGGCTCACGAAGGGCGACCTGCGCGTGATTTTGGAGGACAACCCCCGGCGGCTGTTCGAGGGCGCATGAAGCAGTCCCGACGCGAAAGGGCGCGGGCGATACAGACCTCGGAGAGCTTCCTGCTCGCCAGTCTGCTGGCGCTGTCCGGCGGCTTGCAGGATGCCTACACCTACAACGTCCGTGGGCGCGTCTTTGCCAACGCCCAGACGGGCAACATCGTCCTCATGAGCCAAGACCTTGTGACCGGTCAATGGCTGGAAGCGCTGCATTACCTCATGCCGATCATGGCCTTTGTGCTCGGCATTTTGCTCACGGAGCTGATACGCCGCTGCTGGCACGATGAGCGGCGGCTGCACTGGCGGCAGCTTGTGCTGCTGTGGGAGATCGCCGTGCTCGCGCTGGTGGGCTTTTTGCCCGAAGGTGCCGACAGCGTTGCCGCCATGCTGGTGTCGTTCACCTGCGCCATGCAGGTCGAGGCGTTCCGCAAAATACACGGCTACGGCTACGCCAGCACCATGTGCATTGGCAACCTCCGCAGCGGCACGGAGGAGCTTTTTCACTATCTGCGCGGTCACGAGCACGCGCATTGGAGCAAGGCGCTCTGCTACTACGGCATTATCCTCCTGTTCGCCGTGGGCGCGGCGCTCGGCGCACTCGCCTCACTCCACCTCGCTCGCCACGCGATATGGCTCTCCTGCCTCCTCCTCACCGCCGCCCTGCTCCTGATGACACGCGAATACCGCTGAATATGCTGAACGCCCCGGCTTCTGCTTGAAGTCGGGGCGCTTGCTATATGGGGCTTAGTCCCCTATTTCCTCGGTGCGGTAGATGAAGTTCACCTGACCGGCTATGTCGCTTGCGCTGTCCGAGAAGCTATGGTAATTCTTCGAGACGTCGATGGTGGCTTGAATGCGGTCAACAATGCCCTCCAAATCGCCGTCCACCAGCTCAACGAGCTTCTGGATGCCCTTTTCGTTGAACTCCTTGAGGCCGTCCGACAGCTCCATGGAGCCGTCACGCAGCTCGGTCACACCCTCGACCAGCGCCGGCATACTGTCCTTGAGCGTCAGCACCCCGTCATACAGCGTCGCCGCGCCGGACTTGAGCTGCTCTGTGCCGGACTTGAGCGTCGACGCGCCGCTGCTCAGCGTACTCGCGCCGCTCGCCGCCTTATCCACGCCGGCGGTGTATTGCTGCAAGCCCTGATAGAAAGTATTGTAGCTGTCAAGGGAGGTCTTGAGCGTCGTAAGCGTCTGCACGCCCGTATCGGCGCTTGCATAGGCGGCTGTAAGCTGCGTCTGCACACTCTCCGAGGCCATGGTATCCGTTATCTGCTTCTGCACCGCTTGCTCGACCAGCGCGGCGATCTGGGTCTCGACAGCCGCGTCGATTTGCTGCTTGATTTCATCGGTAGCCATTTGTGTCGCGATTGCCGCCTCGACAGTCTGCTTCTGCTCGTCGGTAATCTCGCCTGCTTCCAGCTTTTCGTTGTATTCCTCTGCGGTCATGCCATCCAAAACGCTGGGAATCACCTGTGCCGTCACCGTTGCTTGCACCTGTGCGGTCACAGCGTCTGTCACGCTGGTCAGCGCTTGCTCTTTCACCTTCGCCTCAATTGTAGCGCGGTTTTCCTCTACACCCGCCGTGACTTTTGCCAGCACTCCCGCGTACACGTTTTCCTTATCCAGCGAGTTGATAAGCGCGGTCAGCACATCCGCATAGTTGCCGATGGTGAGGTCTGTGACCTCAAGCCCAGCGGCGCGAATTTGGCTCGTCGCCGTGGCAAGCAGGGTGTTGAACACCTGCGTTGCACCGGCGTTCAGGCTGGAGCTGCTGGCGGAGAGGGTATCGAGGCCGGAGGAAAGCTCGGCAGCGCCGGATTTGAGCTGTGCCGCGCCGTCGTCCACGGAGACCGCGCCGTCGCGCAGGGTCTTCGCGCCCTCCGCAAGCTGGTTCACACCGTCCACCAGCTCATCCGACTTTTCAAGCAGGGTGCAGAGACCGTCATACAGCGCGGAGGAGCCGTCCATGAGCTGATCCATCGCGTCGGTCAGCTCGTTGAGTGAGCCGGTCTCGCCCTCCACATCGTCGAGCTTGTCACCGTCCACCTCATTGAAAAGCTCGTTGGTGGCGACGGTGATGGTCATGCCAAAGCTAAAGTCCGTCACATCGGCGCTTATCTCCACATAGTCCGGGATGTCAAGCTTGTCGCGGTCCACGCCGAGATTCTCCTGCAAGCCGGGGAACGCCAGCCCGACGACGATGGTGTGATTGCCGTCATTGACGAGCTTGCCGTTACTGACCTCCACGTTGCTGAAGCAGTCGTTGTCCAGCATCATGCCCGTCAGCATGGCAAAGGGGACGTATATCTTCTCCTGCTTGCCGTTTATCTCCACCATCTCATACTGGCGGTTTTCGTAGTCAAAGCGAATCGTCACCTTGCCGCTCTTTCCGGCAAGGTCGTCCGGCGTGACCGTCTGACCGTTCAGCTTATAGCTGATGGTCATGTCAACGGGAAGCTCCTTCTGGACATCCTCTTGGGTGTAGATGTCGTTTCCCTGCGCGTCCACGACCGTCGCGTCGCCGGAAAGCTCACCGCCGAGGGCGTTGCTCAGCCAGTCGCTCACAATGATCTTCTGGACGCTGCCGTCCGCGCCCGCCAGCACATAGACCGCCTCGTCCTTGCTGGCTTCCTTCGTCGTCGTAGTCTGCGTCGTCTGTGTCTCCGTCTGGCTCGCCCTTACCACGCGCCGCTCACTCTGCGGCACACCAGCCGCCCAGACGTGTCCCACGCCGAGTGCCGCGCACAGACCGAGCGCGAGCAGCTTCTTCGTGATGTTATTCATGTCCCATTACCTCCGTGCGTTTTTTCCCAGTTTTAATGTTTCTCATATCCAAGGTCGTTTTGCAAATGACCCTATCCAGCAGCATAAACATGGCGGGCAGTATGAAGGTCACAAGCAGCATACTGATGACCGCGCCACGCGCCATCAGCATACACATGGAGCTTACGATCTCGATGTCCGAATAGAGCGCCACACCGAAGGTCGCGGCGAACATACCCATGCCGGAGACGATGATCGACGGAATGGAGGTGTACAGCGCCGTCCACACCGCGTCACGCTTGCTCTTGCCGCCGATGCGCTCCGCCTTGTAGCGGGTCGTCATCAGAATGGCGTAATCCACCGTCGCGCCGAGCTGGATGGTGCTGATGCATATCGGCGTGATGAACGCCAAGCTCTGACCGAGATAGTGCGGCAGCCCCAGATTGATGAAGATACCAAGCTCAATTACGGCGATTAGAATGACGGGCAGAGACAGGCTCTTTTCCACCAGCAGAATGATGATGAATATTAGGACGATGGACACCGCGTTCACGACCGCAAAGTCGTGGTCGGTCGTCTCTATCATGTCCTTGAGGCAGGGCGCTTCGCCGATAAGCATACCGTTCTCGTCATAGGCTTTCAGAATATCGGTCAGCTCCGTGAGCTGCTCGTTGACCAGATCGCTGGCCGGGGAATACTCGGAATTGATGAGCAGCAGCTCCCAGCGGTCGCTTTTCAGTATGCTCTTGATGCTGTTCGGGAGTATCTCCTGCGGCACACGAGTACCGACCACGGTTTCGAGACCGAGGACGTATTTCACGCCGTCGACCTGCTCCATCTCGTCTATCATGCTCTTGACCGTCTCCGGCGAGAGGCTTGCGTCCACCAGCACCATGTGGGTCGAGGCGATGTCGAAATCGTCCTTGAGCTTGGAGTTGGCAATGACATAGTTCATGTCGTCGGGCAGGCACTGTCC
>CAVIIB010000019.1:12192-27014 GCA_963642815.1 Oscillospiraceae bacterium
GCACTGTCCCATGTCGTAGTAGACCTCGTCATTCGCCTTATTGTAGCCGTAATAGGCCGGCGTGATGAGCAGGGCAAACACGACCAGAAACACGGGAAACGCCTTGACAATGCCCTTGGCAAAGCCCCTCATGTTCGGGATGATGGACTTGTGCTTCGTCCTTTGCAGGGGCTTATCCAGCACCAGCACCAGCGAGGGAAGCACGGTCACGCAGCCGATGACACCGAGCAGCACGCCCTTTGCCATGACAATGCCGAGGTCGCGTCCAAGCGTGAAGCTCATGAAGCAGAGCGCGATAAAGCCGGAGATGGTCGTGACCGAGCTTCCGACCACGCTCGTCATGGTCGCTTGAATGGCGGCTGCCATGGCCTCCTTGGCCTCCAAGCCCTCCCCACGGTGCTCGTTATAGCTGTTCCAGAGGAAGATGGAGTAGTCCATCGTGACGGCGAGCTGTAACACGGCGGACAGCGCCTTGGTGATGTAGGAAATCTCGCCGAGGAAGATGTTCGTTCCCATGTTCAGCAGTATCATCGAACCGATGGAGATAAGCAGCACGAACGGAATGAGCCAGCCGTCCAAGAACAGGAGCATGGCGGCACAGGCGAGAACGACGGCCAAGCCGACGTAGGTCGGCTCCTCCTGCTCGCACAGGTCCTTCAGGTCAACGACCAGCGCGGTCATGCCGGAGACAAAGCATTGCTCGCCGCAGATCTGGCGTATCTCCTTCACCGCGTCCATGGTGACATCCTCCGACGTGCCGGAGTCGAAGAACACGGCCATCATCGTGGAGTGGTCGGTGTTGAACTCGCGGTAGAGCTTATCCGGCAGCAGCTCCATGGGGATGGACAGGTCGGCAAGCGTGTCATACCACAGCACCGTGTCGACGTGCTCGACCTGCTCCACCTCGGCCTTCAGCGAGGCCACATCCTCGCTGGACATATTCTCGAAAATCAAAAAGGTGAACGCGCCCTTGTTGAAGTCCTCCAAAAGCTCGTTCTGCCCGATGACCGTATCCATATCCGACGGCAGATAGGTCAGCATATCGTAGTTGACCCTCGTTTTCGCCATGCCGATGGCCGACGGCATCATCAAAATCACGGTCAGTATCAAAATCGCCACGCGGTGCTTGACGACCGCCCTTGAAAATCGCATACTCGCATCCTCTCCATTCCGCTGACAGGCTCTTGACAGCCCCTCTATTTCCATTACCGTATCATCCCGCAAGCACGGGTATTTTGCCAGTGTCAAGCGCTCGCGCCCTGCCTGAATTTTGGACACGGAGGCGGAAATGTCCAAAAAAATTCCGGCACGGAAACCCGTGCCGGATACAAGATATAGCGGTTTTTAGCCCAGATTCTTCTCCAAGGTGTCAAGACAGTCGGCCAGCCTCTTGGGGAGCTTCGCGCCGAATTTCTGATAGAATGTGCGAATGCCGGCGGCCTCCTCACGCCAGAGCGTGCTGTCCACCTCGAGCAGTCCCTCCAGCGTCTCACGCGACACGCCGGAGCCGTCGAGGTCGATATCCTCCGCATAGGGCAGCCATCCGATAGCCGTCTCACGCGCCTCCGCCTCGCCATAGCAGCGCTTGAGCACCCATTCGACCACGCGCAGATTGTCGCCGAAGCCCGGCCAGATAAATGCACCCTGCTCGTCGGTGCGGAACCAGTTGACGTTGAAGATTTTGGGCGGGTTCGTCAGCTTCTGCTCCATGTCGAGCCAGTGCTGCCAGTAGTCGGCCATGTGATAGCCGCAGAAGGGCAGCATCGCCATCGGGTCGCGGCGCACCTCGCCCACCTGTCCCTCGGCGGCGGCGGTCTTTTCCGAGGCCATCACAGAACCGACAAAGACACCGTGCGTCCAGTCGCGGCTCTGGTAGACCAGCGGCGCGGTCTTGGCGCGGCGACCACCAAAGAGGATGGCATCGATGGGTACGCCCATGGGGTTGTCAAATTCGGGGCTTATGCACGGGCAGTTCTTGGCCGGAGCGGTGAAGCGGGAGTTGGGGTGCGCACCCTTAGAGCCGTCCGAGGGATCCCACGGCTCGCCCTTCCAGTTGAGCGCGTCCGTCGGCGGGTTTTTGTCCATACCCTCCCACCAGACCGTGCCGTCGGGCTTCAGCACGACGTTCGTGAAGATGGAGTCGCGGGCGCAGGACGCAAGCGCGTTGGGGTTGGACTTGGCGCTCGTGCCGGGGGCTACGCCGAAGAAGCCGTATTCCGGGTTGACCGCCCAGAGCCGCCCGTCCGGACCGGGACGCAGCCACGCAATGTCGTCGCCCACCGTCCAGCACTTCCAGCCCTTTTCGCGGTAGACCTCCGGCGGGATGAGCATGGCGAGATTCGTCTTGCCGCAGGCGGACGGGAATGCGCCGCAGATATAGCGCGTCTCGCCCTGTGGATTCTGCACACCGAGGATGAGCATATGCTCCGCGAGCCAGCCCTCATCCCGCGCAAGGCAGGACGCAATACGCAGCGCAAAGCACTTCTTGCCGAGCAGCACGTTTCCGCCGTAGCCGGAGTTCACGGACATGATGTAGTTCTCCTGCGGGAAGTGGACGATATAGCGCTTCGACTCGTCAAGCTCCGCCTTGGAGTGGAGACCCTTTATGTAGTCCGCGCTGTCGCCCAGCGCCTCCAAGACCTTGTTGCCCACGCGGGTCATGATGGCCATAGACACAACGACATAAATGCTATCGGTGAGCTCTATGCCGTACTTGGCAAAGGGCGAGCCGACAATGGACATGGAGTACGGGATGACATACATCGTCCGCCCCCTCATGCAGCCGTCGTAAATGCCGCGCAGCAGGTGCTTCATATCCGCCGGCGCCATCCAGTTGTTGGTCGGTCCTGCGTCCTCCTCCCGCTCGCAGCAGATGAAGGTTCGCGCCTCCACACGCGCCACATCGTTCAGGGCGCTGCGGTGATAGACGCAACCGGGCAGCTTTTCCTCGTTGAGCTTGATAAGCTCGCCGGTGATAAACGCCTCGCGGCGCAGCGCGGCAAGCTGCTCCTCTCCTCCGTCGATCCACACGATACGCTCCGGCTTGCAAAGCTCCGCGCAGCGCTCGACCCAATGGATGACGTGCTGGTTATTCGTGTTCGGCATGATAACTCCCTCCGTCAATCGTTATATTTTTATTTCAACTGGTTTATCGCATTTGTGAGGGCGGCAAGCTCCGCCATAGACAGCGCCTCGCCGCGCACCCGCTCGTCAAGACCACAGGCCGCAAGCGCCGCCCGCGCCATCTCCCGTCCACAGAGACCGTCCAGTGCATTTACCAGCGTCTTGCGCCGCATATTGAACGCCGCACGGACGACACGGAAAAAGCTCTTTTCATCCGTCTGCACCGGCGGCGCAGACCGCGTTTTGAGCCGCACCACCGCACTTGTCACCTTGGGACGCGGGACAAAGCACTCCGCACCCACGGTGAACAGCAGCTCCGGCTCGGCATACCACTGGGAGAGCAGGGAAAACGCGCCGTACTGCGGTGTATTCGGCGCCGCCGCGATACGCTCCGCCACCTCCTTCTGCACCATGACCGTCAGCGACTCGAAGCATTGCGCCTCCAGCAGACGGGTCAGCACCGGGGTGGTTATGTTGTAGGGCAGATTCGCGCAGAGCAGCGGGCGCAGCCCCGGCAAATGCTCTCGTATATCCGCCGCGAGGTCGCGGTGAAGCACGTCGTCAAAGATGAGCTCGATGTTCTCCCGTCCGACCAGCGTCTCCGCCAGCACCGGGCGCAGCGTCTCGTCCAGCTCATACGCCAGCACCCGTCCGGCGCGTAGCGAAAGCTGCTCCGTGAGGCAGCCGAAGCCGGGGCCAATTTCCACAACGCCACAGTCGCCGTCCGCGCCGCAGCTCTCCGCGATACGCTCCGGCACCCATGCCGCCGTCAGAAAATTCTGTCCCTTGGATTTGGAAAAGTGGAAGCCGTGGCGTTTCAGCAGCGCCTCGACCTCATGTATATCACACAGCTCCATCACAAAAGCCCCCAGCAGATCAGCGGTATCGTCAGCGTGGACAGCACGGACGAGACAAAGACCGTCCGCGAGGCGAGCGAGGCGTTGCGTCCGTATTGCAGCGACAGCATGGACGCGATAGCCGCCACCGGCATACCGGCCTGTATCGTCATCACGCCGAGCAGCAGCTCGTTCTTGATAAACAGTCCCATGACAAGCCAGACCGCCGCCGGAACGACCAGCAGCCGGATCACCGAGAAGACATAGCAGCGCCAGTCGCCCAGCGCCTCACCGAGCGGCATATCGCCCAGCGACGCGCCGACGATGATCATGGAGAGCGGGACGATCATGTCACCCATCGCGTCCACCGCATCCTCCACCGGAGCGGGTATATGGACGCGCAAAAGCAGCAGCACGATGGCAACGTATGTCGCCACCATCGGAGGACTGCGCAGCACACTTGTGTCAAAGTGGAAGCCGTCGCGCAGCTCGCCGCGTATCATCATCACGCCGACGGAATAGGCCAGCAGATTGAACGGCACGAGCAGCAGCGACGCATAGAGCAGCGCCTCACTGCCGAGCAGCGCACTGATCACAGGGAAGCCCATGAAGCCGACGTTGCCGAACACGGTCATAAAGGCATAAAGCTCCCGCTGTCCCTCGCGCTTTCGCAGCACGAACCACACCAGAGCACCGAGCGCGATCAGCACGGCATACATGACAAAGCCTGAAAAAAACACAGCGGCGAGCTTCGCCGCATGAATCTCGAACTCGATATTGATGGCGCTGGACAGCACCATGCAGCTTTGCGGCACAGCGAGTGTAAAGCGTGTTATCTTTCGGTTTCCGTCCGCGTCGATCACGCCCGTTTTGGCGCACACGACCCCGACGATCAGCATGATGAGCATGACAAGCATCTGCTCCAAGGTCAACAAAGCATTCATGCGTCCATTCTATCATTGACCGCCGGTAAATACAACCACGAAACTCCCTTTTCCGATAAATAAAGGAAATCGGAAAGGGGAGTTATCATAAATCAAAGCAAAACACCGGCAAAGCGCACGGCAAGCCACGCGATCAGCACCGCCGCAGCGCCGCCCAGCGCATAAATCGGGCGGAAAGGCCGCCGCCTGTATGTCCCACGCGCCCTTGCAGCATAGGCCGCCGCCGTCCGTCGTGCCTCCTCCAAAAGCCGCTTGGAGCCGTCCGGCTCTTTTTTCAAATAGTCGTCGCGGATGATGAAAATGGCCTGCTCGAATATGCGCTCATCCGGCGAGCGCACCACCACGACGCGGCGGTTTGTTCCCTTGACCACTGCTCTCGCCTCCCCGGTCGGTTGATAGAGCCATTCTAACCGCCGGCGCTTTTTCTTATGCAGTCCGGGCGCGATTTTTCCCCGCTCCGTCATGGGCGCTCCTCCACACGGATGGCCATGGCGGTCATGTCGTCGGAGTTGCCGAAGCGCTCACGGGCGGCTTGCAGGGCGCAGAGCGCGAGTGTCTTCATCTCCTGCCCGTCCGAGGCGGCCAGCACGTCGCGCAGCCACTGGTCGTTGTCCTCCGCCAGCACACCGTCCGAGGCGATGAGCGCCACATTGCCGGGTCTGAGCCTCATGCGCACCACGTCCGGCGCACTCCCCTCGCCCGTCATAAGCCCCGCCGCCATGGACTTACCCTTGATACGGCGGATGGCGCGACCGGTCTTGATATAGCTGGGCGCAGCGCCGTATTTATAGAAGCTGGTCTGTCCCGTGAAAAGGTCAATGCAGCAGAGGTCGACCGTGGCATAGCCCCAGTCGTCGCCGTTTTTGAGCATGACGACCGAGTTGAGCAGGCGCATGGCCGTCTCCGGCTCGACGCCGGAGCGCAAAAACTCCTCCAATATCCGCAGCGCCGCCGAGCTCTCCACGGCAGCCTCCGCACCCGTGCCCATGCCGTCGGACAATATCACGCACAAAAAGCCCGCGTCCGTCTTGAAGTAGCAGCTTCGGTCGCCGGAAATGCTCTCGCCGTCCTTTTTGACCGCCGCAATGCCCACCGACACGGCCAGCGGCTCCGCCTCGATGAGCAGCAGCCGCTCGCTGTCGCCTCCGGCGAGCCGCGCCAGCCGCACACCCACCACAGATGACAGCTTTTCGAGCCAGCCCTCCGTCTGCGTGAACGCCTCCGCGTCGGGACTCTCGATGATGACCCGTATGCGTCCGCGCCCGTCGCGGAACACGGAGCAGCCGCCGTCCAGCTCCGCGCCGGATAGGAAGCGTCCCAGCCGCCGCTCCAGCCGCATATCCGGCCCTGCCGCGCCGCAGAATTCGCCTGCGACACCGTGCATGAGCGCTGCAATATCCACGAACTGACCGTAGGCCGCCGTTTTCACCTCGTCGAGCCGAGACAGAAACTGCTTTCGATACAACATCCCGCGCAGCTCGGCGTTGACGGCGCAGAGAAAATCGTCCTTATGCAGACAGCGCATACGGAAGCGCTCGGAAAGGTCGTCCCAGCGCATATAGCCACGCCGCTGCATGGCCTCCGCCGCCTCGGTGAGCGTGGCAAGGGTCTGCTGCGCCTCGGTGTGCCAGCAAAGCTCCTTGCCGGGGCAGTCGCGGCACACCGCGTCCGAGCTGCGGTCGAAGACCGCCTCCATGTCCGGGCTCGCGTCCTCATGGCTCGCAGCGGCGTGAACGACCTCGTACAGCCGCCGGAACGCCTCGGACAGCCGCTCCATCCGCGCCGCCTGATAGCGCCGAAAGGCCGCCTCACCGTTGCCGTCCTCGCTTTTCAGATAGGCACACACCGGGTCGACGAGCGCCGGAGGCAGGATGAGAAAGACGACGGACGCGGCGAAGCACTCATAGAGCGCCGCGAGCTCCATGCGCCCGTTCCAGCCGAACAGGACACATAGCGCATTGGCCGCGCAGTAGAACATGACAAAGGGAAAGCGCCCGCGACGGCTCACCGCCCCCGCCGTCAGCGCCGACAGCGCATAGCAGGCGCAGCGGAATATCACCGCGTCCTCGGCCATATCCATGCAGAAGCCGAACAGCGCCCCTGCCGCCCCGCCGAGCAGCGGCCCGCCACCGTAGCCCGCCAGCATGACGACCAGCAACGAGAGAAAGGGGCCGAGATAGACCACGCCGAAAATTCCCAGTGGGCGCAGGCTCATCAAAACACAGCCGAGCGCCACCGCCATGCACAAACCGCGCCGCCGCTCGCCACCCTCCGTAACCTCGCCGCCGTCCGCGACAAGCTCCATGAACGCAAGGCAGCAGCCACCGGCCAGCACCGTTTCCGCCACAAGCCGCAGCGAGTACGGCACAAGACCGTTGTCGCCCGCCGTGTAAAACATCCCCGTGGCGCAGGTGAACAGCATGGCGCAGAGCGGCATGAACCAGACGCTCCCCGTGGCTCGCATATCCCGACACACCAATTTAAGCGTGAACAGCAGGAACATCGCGGCGATAAAGCGCACCCCGTCCACAAGTCCGCCGGACAGCAGATAGCCCGCCAGCGTCCCCATGAGGCACAAAAGCCCCTCCAGCTCCGTTCCCACCGCGCCGACCATTGCCACGCCGAACGGTCCGCAGCCGGAAAAAAGCCGCGCCGCGCCCAGCGCCGTCCCCATAAGAAAGCTTGCCGAATACCGCAGCGCGTTTCGCAGCGCCGGTCTGTCCGCCAGCGCCGTGCGCAGCCCCTCCGCCGCGCGCAGCCGCTCCATTTTGACCGCCATGATCGACCTCCGAACAATTGTTTACATAATTATATGTTATGCCAAATCATCGAATGCAGTCGGAACGCTGCGGTGCGGAGAAAAAATTTGCGTATGCGCCCGCACACGCCCATTCTACATCCACAGCTATGCGCAAGCAGGGGAAGCGTGACGGAGCGCCGCACAAATTTTCACGAAACCACGCAATTTTTTGTTGATTTCCGGCGTAAATATGATACCATAGATAAAATACATTGAACCGAGGTGTGTTATGGCCTTTTACTTTGAAGAACCCTCCCGTACCTTTAGCGAATACCTGCTCGTTCCCGGCTATTCCTCCGCCGAGAACATCCCCGAAAACGTCTCGCTCCAAACCCCCGTCGTCAAGTTCCGCCGTGGTGAGGAGTGTCCTCTCTCCATGAACGTCCCCATGGTCTCCGCCGTCATGCAATCCGTGTCCGGCGAGAAGATGGGTATCGCGCTCGCCCGCGAGGGCGGTATCGCCTTTATCTACGTCTCGCAGCCCATTGAGCAGCAGGCGGAGATGGTGCGCCGCGTGAAGAATCATAAGGCGGGCTTTGTCTTCAGCGACTCGAATCTCCGCGTGACTGACCGGCTCTATGACGTGCTTGCGCTCAAGGAGCAGACGGGTCACTCCACCATGGCCGTCACCGAGGACGGCAGCGGCAACGGCAAGCTCCTCGGCATCGTCACCAGCCGCGACTACCGCGTCAGCCGCATGGATCCGTCCACGCCCGTCAGCGAGTTCATGACCCCCGCCGAAAAGCTCATCACCGCGCCGGAAGGCACAAGCCTCCGCGAGGCCAACGACATTATCTGGGAGCACAAGCTCAACGCCCTGCCCATCATCGACGCAGAGGGTCGGCTCGTCTCCTTTGTTTTCCGCAAGGACTACGACGCGCACAAGACCAACCAGCTTGAGCTGCTCGACAGCCAGAAGCGCTATGTCGTCGGTGCGGGTATCAACACCCGCGACTATGCCCAGCGCGTACCGGCGCTGGTGGAGGCCGGTGTGGACGTGCTCGTCATCGACTCCTCCGAGGGCTATTCCGAGTGGCAAAAGCGCACACTTGACTGGATACGCGAGAACTACGGCGACAGCGTAAAGGTCGGTGCAGGCAATGTCGTCGATGGCGAGGGCTTCCGCTTCTTGGCCGAGGCCGGAGCGGATTTTGTCAAGATCGGCATTGGCGGCGGCTCTATCTGTATCACCCGCGAGACGAAGGGCATTGGCCGTGGACAGGCCACCGCCGTGATCGACGTGGCGCGGGCGCGTGACCAGTATTATGCCGAGACGGGCGTATATATCCCCATCTGCGCCGACGGCGGCATTGTGCAGGACTACCACATCACCCTCGCCCTCGCGATGGGCGCGGATTTCTGTATGCTTGGCCGCTACTTCTCCCGCTTCGACGAATCCCCCTCCGCCAAGGTTCTCATCGGCGGGAGCTATATGAAGGAATATTGGGGTGAGGGCAGCGCCCGCGCCCGCAACTGGCAGCGCTATGACCTCGGCGGCGCAAAGGACAAGCTCTCCTTTGAGGAGGGCGTGGACTCCTATGTCCCCTACGCCGGATCGCTGGCGGACGGCATGGCCGCCACACTGCTGAAAATACGCTCGACCATGTGCAACTGCGGCGCGAACACCATCGCCGAGCTGCGCGACAAGGCCAAGCTGACGCTTGTGTCCTCCGTTTCCATCGTGGAGGGCGGCGCACACGACGTTCTCCTCAAGGACACCACCAAGTCCGGCAGCCGGAGCTGACGGACACAGGCCGTTATGAGCGACATCCGCGCCTTTCTCCGGCGCTGCGGCATGGACACAGCTGCGCTCGACATGGACGCGGCGCTGGCGGAATACATCCGCCAAATGCGGGCGGGTCTGGACGGAAAGCCATCCTCGCTTCGGATGCTCCCAAGTCGGCTCACCGTGCCGTCCATGCCGAAAAATCGCCGTGTGCTGGCGCTCGATGCCGGTGGCACGAATCTCCGCGCCGCCGCCGTCCGCTTTGACGCGCTGGGTCAACCGTCCATGGAGCGGCTCGACCGCCGCCCCATGCCCGGTCTGGCCGCCGCCGTTGACCGCGATGGGTTTTTCGCCGCACTGGCAGACACGCTTGCACCGCTGGTGGAGGGCGATGAGCCTGTCGGCTTCTGCTTCTCGTTCGTCATGGACGTTCTGCCCGACCGCGACGGGCGCGTCGGCGCATTCTGCAAGGAGCTGCAAATCAAGGGCGCGGAGGGTGCGCTGCTCGGCGCGTCGCTCGACCGTGCGCTCGTCCGGCGCGGGCTTACATCCCGCCGCTTTACGCTGGTCAACGACACCGTGGCCACGCTGCTGGCAGGCGCGGACGCTGCGGAGACGCATGACGGCTGTATCGGCTTCATCCTCGGTACGGGCACAAACGGCTGCTACGTCGAAAAACAACGCGGTGGCGAGATCATCAACCTCGAATCCGGTCTCTATGACGGCTTTTCACGCGGCGCATTCGACCTTGCGCTGGATGCCGCCTCGGAGATTCCGGGCGACCACCCTGCGGAGAAGCTGCTGGGTGGCGCGTATATGGGTGAGCTTGCGTTTCGCTGTGTGCGCGGCGCGTGTGAGGCGAGGCTGTTCTCCAGCCGCTTTGCCAAGGCGCTGGCACGGCTCGACGGCTTCACGACCTCACAGCTCAGCGCCTATTGCAGCAAAACGCCGGACAACCCGCTCGCGGCGCTCACCGCCGGAAACGCCGCCGACGACGAGGAAGCGCTCTTTTCCATAATCGACACGCTTTATGAGCGAGCTGCGTGTATCATTGCCGTCACGCTGACCGCCATCGCCGCCCATACGGACACGGGGCGAAGCCCCTCGCGCCCCTGCCTTGTGTGCGCGGACGGCTCCGCCTTCTATGGCGCTCCCCTGCTGCGTCCGAAGCTGCGGTACCGGCTTGACACATGGGCCGCCGCCCGCCATGGGCGCTATTTCCGCTTCACCCGCCGCGACAACGCGCCCCTCCTCGGCGCCGCCATCGCCGCCGCACAATAGCAAAAGCCCCGATGACCGAGAGCGTCAGGGCTTTTATCTGTGGGTGAGACTGACTTGCCGTGCTTATAGATAAGATGAGGTTCATTAGACAAACTAAGGGCGCAGCCGAACGGCTGCGCCCTTGCTGTTATCCGAGATAAAATTCCGCGTAGAGTGAGCTTTCGTTGAGGGCGGAGAGCATACGAAGCGCCCCGATAAGCGCCGTATCGCCGCCGAGCAGCGGCGGGAGAAGACCGTCGAGGCGGAAGCTGTGAAGCATACAGGGTACATCCGCCCGCAGACGCTTGATATAGCTGAACGCCTCGACTGCCGCCGCTGCGGGCTCGTCCGCACCGTCTAGGCAGAGCACGGCATGGCGCAGCGTCAGATTGCGCGTCCGGCGCAGCATGGCGGACAGCGCCGGAACGTCCCAAAACGGCGAGTCCGGCGCGAGATACACGCCAACCGGCGCATAATGACCGGCGGGGAGCGCCCCGTCCAGCGCCGTGTCCAGTGCGGCGAGCGCCTCCGGCGTGGCGGCGAGGAATCGTACATGACCGCAAAAAGCCGCCAGCGTCTCCAGTGGCTGGCCGTCGAAACGGAGGAATAGCTGCCGCTCCGTCAGTCCGGCCTCGCGGCCTTGGTCTATCACGGAGGGACAGGCCGTTTCAACGGCCACACCCGCCCCGACCAGCGCACGAAGCGTGGTCGGGGACAGAGGCGCGGCGGCTTTATACAGTGGCCGTGCGGCAATACCCTGCGCCGTCAGCAGCGCGGCGGCGCGGCAAACAGCCTCGGCCATGGATTATTTCTTCAGTGTCGCGTTGTTGGCGAAGTGCTCCTTGGTCAGCTTGACGACAACGCCGGACAGACCAAGCAGCGCAATGAGGTTCGGGATGGCCATGAAGCCGTTGAGCGCGTCGGCAATGTCCCAAGCAAGGCTCATCTTCATCGTAGAGCCGATGATGACGACGAGCACAAACGCGGCCTGATACCACTGACCGGCCTTCGTGCCGAACAGGAACTCGAAGCAACGAGAGCCGTACAGCGACCAGCTCAGAACGGTGGACAGCGCGAACAGGGAGATACCGATGGCGATGACGAGAGAGCCCGCGCCGTTGCCGAGGACAGTGCCGAATGCAGCGGCGATCAGGTCAGTGCCGCCGTCGCCGCCCCAGTCGGGGGTGACACCGCCGCGAGCCACGGCGGAGAGCAGCACGAGGGCGGTCATGGAGCAGATGATGATGGTGTCCATGAAGACCTCGAAGATACCGTACATACCCTGCTTAACAGGGTCGGATTCGGAGGAGGCGGCGTGTGCCATGGGCGCAGAGCCGAGGCCGGCCTCGTTGGAGAAAACGCCGCGTCCCACGCCCTTTTTGATGGTGGTCATGATGACAACACCGACAGTGCCGCCGAATGCGGCCTGAACGGAGAAGGCATTTTCAAAGATCATGCTGAATGCCTCGCCCAGATACTTGGCGTTGCCGATCAAGACGATGACGGAGCTCACGATGTAGATGACGGCCATGACGGGGACGAGCTTCTCCGCGACCGCACCGATGCGCTTGAGACCGCCAAAGAGCACCAGCGCAACCATGAAGGCAATGACAATGCCGATGATGAGGCTGGAGAGGGGGAATTCCTGACCGAAGGCGGTGAGCATGACGGCGTTGGTGTTGCCGCCGAAGGTGTTGATGGCGTTGTTGACGGAGGTGGCGATGGTGTTGACCTGCGTCATGTTGCCGATACCGAACGCGGCGATAGAGCCGAGGACGCAGAAGATCACGCCGAGCCACTGCCAGCTCTTGCCGAGACCGTTCTTGATGTAGTACATGGGGCCGCCGACCCAGTCGCCCTTGTCGTTGCGCTCACGATAGCGGACGGCGAGCACGACCTCGGAGTATTTGGTGGCCATGCCGAACAGGGCGGACAGCCACATCCAGAACACGGCGCCGGGACCACCGGCCACGATTGCGCCGGTTACGCCGGCGATGTTGCCCGTGCCGACGGTGGCGGCCAGAGCGGTCGTGACGGCTTGGATGGGCGTGATCTCGCCCTCACCGGCCTCGTGCTTCATGAACATCTTGCCAAGGGTGTTCTTCATGGCGTAGCCGAATTTGCTGAACTGGATGAAGCCCATGCGGCAGCTGTAGTAAACGCCCGTGCCGACCAAAAGGATCAGCATGATGGGTCCCCATGCAAAGCTGTCTACCTTTGCTACGATCTCGCTGAATGTCATTCTTTTCCACTCCTTCGATGAAATAAAAATATCGTCGGGCAGGCCAATAGCGCTTTCCCGACGAACCACAAAAGACATGACATTCCCAGCCATATCTGATGTCTCTGTCCTTTTGCCTGAGAGATTAGCGGCTTTGCCGCTTTGCCCCTTCGGCCCCCGCATTGAAGCGGATGTCTCCAAAGATTCGTCGGCTGACAGTCCTCGCCCTTTCGGGCACCTGGTAGTGTCGCTCCTTCGGTCGGGTCAAAGCCCTTCTACTGTCAGCGTCATCCGACTATATGAAAATTTAATAAAACCATTATACATATCCGTCACTGAAATGCAAGTGTTTTTCACCAAAAAACAAAGTTATTTTTGTGACTATTGTCGGACGCTGTTGTGGTCGCGTGAGCGCAGCGTTGCAATTTTGCGTTTGCTTTGCTATGATAGCGCGAGGAAAGGCGGGTGCAGACCTATGTTTTTTGATACCCATGCCCACTATGACGACGCATGGTTTGATGACGACCGCGACGAGCTTATCGCGGCACTGCCGGAAAGCGGCGTGACGCTTGTGATGAACGCCGGACAGGACGCCAAGGCGAATGAGGCCAGCATTGCGCTGGCGAAGCGTTATGACTTTTTCTATGCCGCCGTCGGCTGGCATCCGCACGAGGCGAAAAGCTGGAACGCCGAGAGCGAGGGACAGATACGCGCATGGGCGCGAGAGGAAAAGGTCAAGGCCATCGGCGAGATCGGGCTCGATTACCACTATGACCTCGCATGGAAGGACTTGCAGCAGGAGGTGCTGGAGGTGCAGCTCTGTCTCGCGGAGGAGCTTGACCTGCCGGTCATCATCCACGACCGCGAGGCGCACGGCGACACGATGGATATGCTGTCGCGCTATCCCAATGTGCGCGGCGAGTTCCATTGCTTTTCCGGCTCGTGGGAGATGGCGAGGCTGCTGCTCGACCGGGGCTGGTATCTCGGCTTCAACGGCGCTGTCACGATGAACGGCGCACGGCGCTCGCATGAGGTCATACGACAAATGCCGGAGGAGCGGCTGCTGCTCGAAACAGACTGCCCCTATCTCGCGCCAATGCCGCGCACGAACGGACGGCGGAACGACTCGCGCCGCCTGACCCGCGTGGCCGAGGTCGTGGCGGAGCTGCGCGAAACCACGCCGGAGCATATCGCCCGCGTCACCATGCAAAACGGCAAGCGATTCTTCGGGATAGAATAAAGGCAATTACCTTCCCCAATGCTTGATTGTAGAGGCAATCCATGCAAGAATAAACAACCCCGTCATTGTTCCGATAATAATCGTCCCCACCTCAAGCCTCTTGCTTGTTTTCAGAAATCGTAACTCTCCTGTGTGAGTATAAATAATAGATCAAGCAGATCGCCAGAGTGAATACAGCGGCATACGCCGTGGATAAACCTATGTCGAACAGCTTCGGAGTCGGCTTTTGGCTCGCAAAATATGCATAAGGGAGCTTCACAAGGAAAATAGCACACAAGCCTTGCAGCATCACAAAGGTAGTCTTTCCCAGCCCGTTGAAATAACCCGTCAAACAATAGGCAATGGAAAGGACAAAGCACTCAATAGATGTCGCACGCAAAAATTCAGCCGAGTCCCGTATCACTGCCGCCTGACCTTCCGCGGCATTACTTACAAATATCATAGAGAGGGCGTCACCGTGGAAATAAGCCACATACGCCATAATGCCGCCGAGAATCGCTGCCGTTCCCATCCCTATCCACATTGCCCTTCTTGCACGGTCAAGTTTTCCTGCCCCTGCATTCTGCGCCACAAAGGCGGAAATAGACTGCATATAAGCCATTGGGATCAGCAAAATGAAAATAACGAGTTTTTCCGCAATACCGACTCCGGCAGATGCCGTAACACCCAGCG
>CAVIIB010000020.1:0-9627 GCA_963642815.1 Oscillospiraceae bacterium
TTTTTTTCGTGTTGCACTTAATATGATAACCTGTCCAGCTCCCCTGAAAGGGGAGCCTTGGGGGGTGCTGTGTCCGAGTGGTTTTTTGACAGTCTGGTATACACCATGCCGCGTTGCGCGGCGTTACCCAAGAAAAATACTTATTTAATCCTAGGAATTTAGGACCTCGGCGGGGTAGACCGCCGGGGTCGGGAAAAGGCGGGAGGGAATTATGTCAACTGAAAACGAGCGCAGCGAGAGGCTGCACGTATGGCAGGAGAAGCTGGAGCGCTACGACGAGGCGTGGAGCGCGGAGCTGGGGCGCATGGACGAGCGCGAGGCGATTTACCGCGGGCGCGACAGCATTGACGCGCTGGTGGACGGCGACACGATACGGCGCACGCCCCATGTGCGGAATATTGCGGCGGAGCTTATAGAGGCGCAGGTGGAGGCGAATGTGCCGCAGCCGAAGGTCACGGCGCTGCGCCGTGAGGACGAGCGGCTGGCCGTGCTTATCGAGGATATGCTGCGCAACAAGCTTGACCGGCTGCCCGTGGAGCAGCTCAACGACCGCATGGAGCGCACCGTGCCGATACAGGGCGGCGGGATGTATATCCTAGAGTGGGACGCGGGACGGCGCAGCCGTGACGGTGAGGGCGAGAGTGTGCTGTCCGTGCTGCACCCCAAGCAGCTTGCGCCACAGCCGGGTGTGACCGGCGATCTCTGGGACATGGACGATTTCATCATCAAGCTGCCGCAGACCAAGTCGTTCATCCGCAAGCGCTTCGGTGTGGAGCTCGCCGGAGAGAGTGAGGCGGAGCCGGGTGTGCGTGCCGCCGGAGTGGTGTCGGCCTCGGAGGAGCTTGTGACGCAGTATGTGGCGTACTACCGCAACCAGAACGGCGGTGTGGGTATGTTCTCGTGGGTGAATGACACGGTGCTTTGCGATTTGGAGGACTGTCAAGCGCGGCGTATGCTGCGCTGCGAGGCCTGCGGTGCAGCGGAGAGCGCGGGCTATGGCACGGAGGGCGAGAGCGCCCGCTGCCCGGTGTGCGGCGCACCCATGCGGCTTTATACACCGGCGTATGAGGAGCTGTGGCTGCCGCAGACGCGCTCGGACGGTTCAATCATTCCCGGCGCTGACCCCGTTACCGGCGAGCCGACCCGTGTGCCGTGGTACAAGCCGGATATCTATCCGGTGATATTGCAGAAGTCCATTTCCGTGTACGGGCAGCTTCTGGGCGAGTCGGACATCGACAAGGTGCGCGACCAGCAGAACACCATCAACCGGCTTGAAAAGAGCATTATCGACCAGCTTCTTGCCGCCGGTAGCTATATCACGCTGCCGCCAGACCCGTCCATCCGTGTGGACACGGGCGTGGCGAAGGTGATACGGCTCAAGAACGTGACGGACAAGGGCTATATCGGCGTGTATGACCTCAAGTGTGACGTGGAGCAGCCGCTTGCGTATCTCGAATACGTCTATCAGGAGGCGCGTGACATCATCGGTATCACGGACTCCTATCAGGGGCGGCGCGACACGACAGCCGAGTCCGGCGTGGCGAAGCAGTTTGCCGCCAGTCAGGCGGCCGGGCGTATGCAGTCGAAGCGTGTGATGAAAAACGCCTGCTGGTCGCGCATATTCGAGGCGATGTTCAAGTATGAGCTTGCCTATGCCGACGAGCCGCGCCCCATCGTGGGCGTAGACGCGGCGGGCAACCACCGCGACGAGCAGTGGAATCGCTGGGATTTTCTTGAGCAGGACGAGGCGGGGCAGTGGTACTGGAACGACCGCTTCCTCTTCTCCTGTGATACGGCGGCGGCGCTCGCGGTGGATCGCAGCGCGATGTGGCAGGAGCTGCAAGGCTACTATACGGCGGGTGCGTTCGGCGACCCGGCGGAGGCGGATACGCGGATCTTGTTCTGGACGAAGATGGCCGAGCTGCACTATCCCGGCGCGGCACAGACACGGGAAAATCTCATTGAAGCCAAGCGGCTCATGCCGGAGCAGGAGGTGCTTGTATGACAGTGGCGGAGCTTGCGGCGGCGGTGGATGCGCTCAAGCCGAACGCCTATACGCTCGCGCAGAAGGCGGCGTGGGTGGACGATATGGAGGGCGAGATATGGCGCGAGCTGCTTTTGCAGTCGGACGGCGACTTCGGCGGCGGCGCGGACGGCGGGCGGCGGCTGCTCCTGCCGGATAGCTGGCGGCGGCTGTATCATACATATCTCGCGGCGATGATCGACTTCTCCAACGCGGAGTACAACAAATACGCCAACGCGATGACGGCCTATAACAGCGCGTATCAGGGCTTTGCCGCGTGGTATGCCGAGCGCTATGCACCCGCCGACCGTCCGGCGTTCTGGGCAAGCGCCGGTGGCGCGGCATACAATGACGCAGGGGCTGTGGGCTTCGAGCTGCCGCCGGGTGCGGCGGTGCTGGCCGCCGTGTGTCAGGTGGAGGAGGCGTTCGACGACGCGGACTGCGCCCTCTGTCTGGGGACGGCGCTGCGCCCTGCTGCGCTGCTCGACAGCGCTGAGCTTACACCGACGCAGACGGGGCGCATGGGACGGCGGGTGCTCTATCTGCCGGAGACGGGCGACGACAGCCTGTACGCCCGCTGTGTGGGCGGTGCAGCCACGAGCGGCGCGGCGCGGTTCGCGGTGCTTATCCAGCAGGGAAAGGAGTAAAAATGGCAAATATCAACGACATACTGAGCGATTTTCGATACTACACCGAAAACGGCGGCTACTATGAAAAGGCGACGGGCGACGCTCGCTATCTGACCCGCGATGTGGAGAACTTTTCTAAGAATAAGGGGTCGGGCAACTACACTTGGGCGGGCGTGGTCTGCGGGCTCAACCCCGGCGAGTGGTGCGCCATGATGGTGTCCACGGCGGTGTATGAGGCGCTGGGCAGCCGTGCGGCGGCGAAAAGCGCGATGTGGGGGCGCTGGCCGCATTATAACTGCGGCACGCTGGCCGACGACGCGGCGGCACAGGGTGCGTTCCACTATTCGTGGTACGGGCTCAACCGCAAGGGCAAGAGCGGCGCGGCCTATACGCCGCGTGTGGGCGACGTTATCATCTTCACGAACGCATGGAAGACCCGCGACCACACCGGCATGGTGTATGCCGTGGACGGCTCGAACGTCTATTACTACGAGGGCAACGGCGGCAATATGGCGCGAAAAAATTCCCGCGCCCTCACCAGCGCCTATATCTATGGCTATTCGACGCTGCTGAACGTATCCGACGAGAGCGGCGGCAGCGTCAAGGATGAGAATATCGCGCAGTTCCAGAAGTGGCTCGGCTTCACGGGCGCGGAGGTGGACGGCGAATACGGACCGAAGACCCGCGCCGCCGCGCTGCGCCGCCACCAGAGCGCCGTGGGTGCGGAGGCGGACGGCGAGTGGGGGCCGGAGACCTACTATGCCACGCGAGAGCGGGGCGAGGGCGATACCGGCGACGATGTGACGGTGTGGCAGGGGCTGCTCTACTGTCGCGGGCTTGACCCCAAGGGCTTGGACGGCGACTGGGGACGGAACACGACTGCCGCGACGGAGCAGTTTCAGAAGCAGGCGGGGCTTACGCCGAACGGCAACGCCGACCGTTATACATGGGCGAGGATGTTCGACGCGGCGCGTCCGGCGCATACGCTGCTGAAAAAGGGCGCAAAGGGCGCGGAGGTCAAATATTTGCAGGAGCTGCTGGTGCAGCAGGGCTTTGTGCTGGCGCTGACCGGCGTATATGACGAGGCGACGGTGGACGATGTGACGGACTTTCAGAAAATGCACGGGCTTGAGCCCGACGGGGAATGTGGGACGCTCACATGGGCGGCCATCGAGTGAAGGGAGGAGAACATGAATATGCGAGAATGGCTTTCCTGCCATGAGTGTCTGCGCCGTGCGCTGCGGACGTTTTTGCAGGCGGCTGTCGGTGTGGCGGTGGCGGCGGTCATCAGCGCGGCGGGCGTGGTGCGCGACATCGACGTGAGCGCGGTCATTGCGCTGGCTGTCGCAACGGGGCTGGCCGCCGTGATGAACCGCGGGAGCGGTCAGACGGACGGCGAAAAGGAGGATACGGAAGATGACGGAAGTGACGAGGACGGAGTTTGAGGCGCTGCGGCGTGAGGTGGCGCGTAACAGCGCGGACATTGCGCGGCACGATACGCAGTACGCCGTGATCAATACCAAGCTCACGGCGATACTGTGGCTGCTCGCAACGCTGGGCGCGGCGTTCACGGCGGCGGCGGTCAAGGCGCTCTGCGGAGGCGGACTATGAGGCTGCCGGGTATATCGTCGGCGGGAGAGAACCCGCTGCGCTGGCAGGAGAGCTTCGGCGGACTGGACGAGCGGCTGGGTGCGGGCGACGGTGCGATCGCCGCCATGACGAATATGACGGGGGATCACTTCCCCGTCATGTCCACCCGCCCACCGCGCCGCCGTCTGCGGACGCTCGCAGAGCCGCACGGTCTCGGCGCGGCGGAGGCGCTGTACTGGGTCGACGGGACGCAGTTTTATTATGACGGCATTCCTCGCGGCACGGTGACGGCGGGGGACAAGCGCTTTGCCTGCCTTGGGGCGTATATCGTGATATGGCCGGATCAGAAGTATTACAACGTAAAAACCGGCGCGTTCGGCGATCTGATGGCGAGCCGTTCCTCGCAAAGCGCCGTTGTATGCTCGGCGACCTCGCCCTCCGGTCTGTCCAGCGAGGCAAACTGTATCAAGCTCGTCGGCTGCGCGGCGGCAGACAGCTTTGCGCCGGATGAGGCGGTGTATATCAGCGGCGATGTCGACGCGGCGGACGGGCGCACGCTGGTGATACGCGAGGTGGAGGGTGACAGCCTCTATTTCTACGACAACAGCTTCGCGCTGGACGCGACGGTGCGCTATGACGTGACGGAGCCGCTCAGCGCCGGGACGTACTGGTTTCAAAACAGCGCCGACAGCACGAATTATAGCTTCACGACCGACGAGAGCATCACGGTCGGCTCCTATCTCATGCTGGAGCCGCAGACGGTGTGCATCTGCGTATACAACAGTCTGGGGACGCAGACGGGCTCCATTCTGGGGCAGATGGGGCGCGAGACGGGAGCAACGGAGCTTGCGGTGACAGAGTGCTTTTGGCCGCAGACGGGTACACTGGCGGTGACGCGGGATATACCGCCGCTGGAGCATATCTGCCAGTGCGGGAATCGCCTGTGGGGGGCGTATGGGAACACGATATGCTGTAGCTACCTCGGCAACCCGAAGGTGTGGTACAACTTCGACCAGACGGCGACCGCCTGTTGGAGCGCGGAGGTCGGCACTCCGGGCGCGTTCACGGCGGCCTTTGCCTACGGTGGCTATCCGCTTTTCTTCAAGGAGGATCACATCTTCCGCGTCTACGGCACGAAAAGCGCCAGCTTTCAGATATTCGACACGGAGACGCTTGGCGTGGAGCAGGGAAGCGAAAAGAGCCTTGCCGTGGTGGGGCAGACCTTGTATTACAAGAGCCGTGCCGGCTTTGTCGCCTATGCCGGCGGTGTGCCGCGCCGCGTTGACAGCAGCCTCGGAACGGCGAGGCGGGAGATGGCCGTGGCGGGGACGGACGGGCGGAAATACTATGTCTCCTGCCGCGCAAACGGGGCGTGGAGTCTCTTGGTCTACGACAGCGAAAACGGTCTGTGGCACCGCGAGGACGCGAGCCACGCGCTTGATTTCGGCTGGTGCGGCGGCGAGCTTTATATGCTGCGCGACGACGGCGCAATATGGATGCTGGGACGTGTGCGCAGCACGGAGGGCGAGGTCGAGGGCGCATTTGAGAGCGAGTGTGAGCTTGCGCCCATGACCGGCGCTGCCGGAGGTCGTGAGGCGGTGGAGCGCCTGTATTTCCGCGTCAGCGCGGAGGATACGCTCACGGCGGAGGTGTCCTATGACGGCTCCGGCGTGTGGGAGAAGCTGACGAGCCTTGGCGGTGACGGGCGGCGTGTGCGCACCGTGGAGCTTGTTCCGCGCCGCTGCACGGAGCTTCGGCTGCGTCTGCGCGGGCGCGGCGGCTGGCAGCTCTGGGCGCTTGGGCGCGAGTATGCGGCGGGCAGCCGGATGGGGGTGTGAGCTTGACGGACATGAGCTACACGCTGCCGCCGGAGCTGCCGTCGTTTGACGGCTGCCGTGACAGTGAGGAAAAGATCGAGCGGGTGCTGGACTATCTGTACCAGCTCAACGAGCGCTATCAGTATGTGTTATGTCAACTACAAAGCGGGGACGAGTGAGCGCCCCGCGAGATGAGAAAGGGGAAACAATGGCGAAAACAGGGCTTAGCTATGAGGACTTCCGTAAGCAGGCGGAGGAGGCCGGTCTGCTGTCCTCCTTTTCCGATGCCGACCTCCGGCTGGCGATGGAGCTGCCGGAGGCGGGGCTGTCCATCCTGAGCTTCAAGAGGGACTATGCCGCCGCGACGACGGATGAGGCGCGGGCGCTGGCGAATGCCGGTGCGGAGCAGGTGCGCCGGCAGTACGGACAGTACCTCGGCGGTGTGGACGGCGCGGGCTATACGCCGCTCGGCGGCACGGAGGAAAAGCAGACGGCGCGGACGGTGGCGAATACGGAGCGCGAGGAGCTCCCGTCCTATTACGGTGAGGCAGGGCGGCTTTGGAACGACTACCGCAAGCAGTACCTACGCGAGGGCGAACGCGCCTACCGCAACGCGCTGGGCGAGGGCGCGTCGAACACCGGCGGTATTGCGTCCACGGCGGCGGTCGCAGCGGCGCAGCAGGCGCAGAATTACTATGCGGCCAAGGCGACGGATGCGAAGTCGGCGCTGTATCAGCAGACGTTTGAAAACTGGCTCGCGGAGCGGGAGCAGCATCTGCGTGAGGCGTCGGCGCAGCAGGAGAGCGCGAGTACGCAGAGCCAGCAGGAGCAGCAGAGCTTCGAGAACGCGCTGGCGCTGTGGAAGGCCTACGGCTATGTGACGGAGAGCATGGCCGGAACGCTTGGTCTGCCGGTCGGCACGGCCTATACCGAACAGGCGTACAACGAGTGGAAGCAGGCGTATGAGGAGGCGAAAAGCGGCATACGCACCAATAAGACGCAGTACGATACCGTCAACCTTGGCGAGCGCGTCATCAAGGAGACGGCGGCTGACCATGCCACGCTGCGCTATGGTGCGAACAGCTTGGATGTACAGGCCATGCAGGATTACCTGATCGCGCTGGGCTACTCCTGCGGCAACGCGGGTGCGGACGGCAAATTCGGCACGGGAACCCACCGCGCCCTGCTGCGCTTCCAGAAGGACTACGGTATCTACGCCGACGGCGTATGCGGCCCCGTGACATGGACGGCGCTGCTCAAAGCCGCCGGGGTGTAAGACAACAACACTCCAGCTTGTCAAAGCTCGTTTTTTGGACAAGCTGAGCGGCTGCCATCCGGCAGCCGCTGTTTTTGTTTGGGCAGCGCTGCGGAATTGACTAGGCGCTTGTTTCGTTTCGGTTTAGATTGCGTTTGTAGAATTGAATCGAAATATGTCGAAAAGTGTCGAAAAGATTTATCGAAACAGGGAGAGGCGTGAAGCGTGAGCCAGTACATACTCTATGACCCGCTGGCCGGGGACGGGCAGGGCGAGCGGCTTGTCCGCAGTGCGCCGGTGCTGCGGCTCGACCAGACGGACGCGGTGCTCTGCGATTTGACGAAGCATGGCGACTATGCGGAATTTTTTGCGGCGCTTGCGCCCGATGACCGCGTGGTGCTCTGCGGCGGCGACGCCACGCTGAACCGCTTTGTCAACGACACGCGGGGCTTGACGCTGCCGGAGGAGCTTTACTATTTCGCCTGTGGCGCGGACAGCGACCTCATGCGCGACCTCGGTCTGCAAGCGGGCAGCAGCATTGTCCGCCTCGGCGGGCTTTTGGAGGGGCTTCCCACGCTGTCGTATGGTCGCCATGAGCGCCGCTTTGTGAACAGCGCCGGACTTGGACTTGACGGCGGCTGCCGCGCCCGCTTTGCGCTCGGCGGCTTCCGCCCGTGCAACGCTGTCGTGACGGTGGACGGCACGGCGCACAGCTTTGAAAGGGTGTGGCTCGCGTCCACGCTCAAGGGTCGCTACTGCGGCGGCATGATGGTCGCACCGGCGCAGGATAGGGCGGAGGCGCAGCGCCGCGTGAGCGTGCTGGTGCTGCACGGTGGGCGGCTTTCCGTGCAGCGGACGCTGCACCGGCTGTCACGCGGGACACGCACCCGCTGCGGGGGCTGCGTCGAGCGCCTTTGCGGGCAGGATATTTTGGTGGAGCTTGACCGTCCCGTGCCGCTCTATGTCGACGGCGAGGCGCAGGGCGAGAGCCGCGTCTACCGTGTGCGGACGGGTGTGGAATGAAAAGGGGAGGAAATATGGAAAAGCGACTGAAACGGGAGAATATACTGACGATACCGAACGGCTTGAGCCTCGTGCGGCTGCTGCTTTTGCCGCTGATCGTGCGAAGCTACTGCGTGTATCACGACGCATGGGGCACGGTGGCGCTCGTCGCGCTGTCCGGGCTGACCGATGTGGCCGACGGCTGGATCGCACGGCACTTCAACATGGTCTCCGATGTCGGAAAGGTGCTTGACCCCATCGCGGACAAGGCGACACAGGCGGCCATGGTGCTCTGTCTACTGGAGCGCACGCGCTGGATGGTGCTGCTGCTCTGTCTGCTGCTGGCGCGTGAGCTGCTGCTTGCGGTCTGGGGCGTGATCGCCCTGCACCAAACGGACACGATAAACTGCTCCAAGTGGCACGGCAAGCTCTGTACCGGCGTTATCTACGCGGTCATGATCGTGCTGTTCCTGTTCCCGCAGCTTCCGGCGCTGGTCGTGGAGGTCATGGTGCTTGTGTGCGCGGCGCTCGTGGTGCTGACGGGGACGCTTTACGGCTGCTTCTATTTCCGCTTCCTGCGCGGCGCTGGGGACGAGGAGTGAGTGTGCGTCGCCGCGTCTGCGGATGGGGCAGGAAAATGTGTTATTTTTCTTGCAATCGCGTGTGCGGCGGTGTATACTAAACGTAGTTTATGCCGTTTTGCGCGGATGGAGCGTCAAAAGCGCTTTGCCTCTCCGTGTGAAAGACGGCAGCCGCAGAGGCTTGCGCCGAAGGGGACGAGGAAAGGAGGCGCGTGATGCGCGACCTGCATACCGTGCTTATCTCCGGCTATGCCAAGCTCCCATCCAGCACGACGGCTGAAAGCGTGTTCAATCTCGTGGTCGTCGCCGTGGTGTTCGACGAGCGGAGCGGCGTTATCATTGACGCGGAGGCCTCGATGGTGACGGAGATCGCGAAGCACTTTATCTCCGATCTGCTTGTCGGCTATAACCTCAACGACGGCGCGGACGCACTGCTCGCCGACTTTGAGGCGCATTACCACGGCAACGCGAAAAAGGCGCTTGAGACCGCGATACGCGCCGTGTTTGCCCATTATGTTGAATACATGAGCGAGAAAAACAATTAAGAATAACCGTTTTCCGCGAGTGCGTTCCCCGCAAGGGAGCGCGAATATCAAAGGAAAAGCCGGTATACCGCAGACCGCCGAGGGCGTGTCGGGTGTACCGGCTCCTTTTATTTTAAAGGAGTATCTTATGAGCCTCACCGCAGCACAGCTTATCGGTCTTCTTGTCAGTGTCCTCGGTATCGCGG
>CAVIIB010000020.1:9637-23562 GCA_963642815.1 Oscillospiraceae bacterium
GTTTGACGAGCGCAGCGGCGTGATCATTGACGCCGAGGCGTCCATGGTGACGGAGATCGCCAAGCATTTCGTTTCCGATCTGCTCGTCGGCTACAATCTCAACGACGGGCCGGACGCTCTGATCGCCGACTTTGAGGCCCACTACCACGGCAACGCAAAAAAGGCGCTCGAAACCGCGATACGCGCCGTTTTTGCCCACTATCAGGAGTATCTTACAGGAAAATAAACCGTTTTCCGCGAGCGCGCTTTTTTACAGGAGGCGCGAGGATCAAAGGAAAAGCCGGTATACCGCAGGACGCCGAACGGCGCCGGGGTATGCCGGCTTTTCGCATTATCCCAAAGGAGTGTGTACCCCTATGAGTCTGACCGCAGCACAGCTTATTGGCCTTCTTGTCAGCGTCCTCGGCATCGCGGCGCTGGCCATCTATTCCGGCACTCGTCCGCAGACCTACGCCAACGTCAATTCCGCGCCCATCATCGCGGGTATCATCATGGGTACGCTCGTCGGCGGCTCGTCCACGGTCGGCACGGCGCAGCTTGCGTACAGCTACGGCCTGTCGGCGTGGTGGTTCACGCTCGGCGGCGGCATTGCCTGTCTCATCCTCGCGCTGTTCTATATCCGCCCGCTGCGCTCGTCCGGCTGCATGACGCTAGTGGGTATCATCAAGCGCGAATACGGCGTGGGCGCGGACATTGCGGCGTCGGTGTTTAGCTGCATTGGCACGTTCATCAACATCATCTCCCAGCTTATTTCCGGCACGGCGGTCATCTCGGTCGTGTTCCCCTCGATGGGGATCGTTCCGGCGCTTATGCTGACGGCGGGCTTCATGGCGCTCTATGTCATCACGGGCGGGGCGCAGGGCGCGGGGCGTGTCGGTGTGCTGAAGCTCGCGCTGCTCTATGTGTCCATGCTCGGCTGCGGTGCTGTCGCGCTGCGGCTCTCCGGCGGTTGGAGCGGCTTTAAGGCGATGGTGGACGGCATATCGAACCCGGAGGGTGTCCGCTTTTTCAGTCTCTTTGCCCGTGGCGTCGGCAAGGACGGCGGCGCTTGCCTCTCGCTCATCCTCGGTGTGCTGACGACCCAGACCTACGCCCAAGCCGTCATGAGCGGCAAGAGCGAGGGCGCGGCGCGTACCGGCGCACTCGTCAGCGCGTTCCTCATCCCGCCCATCGGTGCGGGCGGTATCCTCGTCGGACTCTATATGCGGGCGCATTATCCCGCCATTGCGGCCAAGACCGCGCTGACGGCCTTCGCCATGGAGCATTTACCGGGGCTGCTCGGCGGGCTTGTCCTCGGTACGCTGTTCATCGCCGTCATCGGCACGGGTGCGGGGCTCGCCATGGGTATATCGACCATCGTGCGCCGCGACATTCTCCAGACCATCACCGGCCACGAGGCCGATGCCAAGCACAATAGCGCCGCCTCGCGGCTCATCATCCTCGTCGTGCTTGCGCTCGGCTGTGTCCTCTCCGCCGGACCTCTCGGCGACACCATCCTCCACTTCGCGTTCATGTCCATGGGGCTGCGCGGCGCGGTCGTATTCGTGCCGCTCTGCTGTGCGATATGGCTGCGCGGGCGCGTTGACCGGCGCTGGGCGCTGGCGGGAATCGTGACGGGGCCGCTTGTCGTGCTGCTCTGCGGGACGGTGCTGCCGCTCCCGTTTGGGCTTGACGCGCTGTTCGGCGGCGTGGCGGCCTCGGCACTATGCCACCTCATCGGCTTCGCCGTCGCCTCCCGCTCCGGGGCGCGTCTGGAAACGGCATAAAAGGGCAATAATGGCTCGCCTAATGGGGCTTGACAGATTATCATGATTTTTTGCGCCCGCCGGGGCATACTGACAGCGGGTGATGTTTTGTGGATATGCGCATATCGCGTGAGGAATATGCCCAGCTCGTGCGGCAAAGTGCGCCGCGTTCGCGGCTGGGGCTAGACATCGTGCGGGCATTCGTGACCGGCGGGCTTATCTGCTGTGTCGGGGAGCTGCTCGGCACACTGTACGGCGCTACGGGGCTTACGGAGGAGCTTGCGTCCACGGCGGTCAGCGTCACGCTTATCGCCCTCGCGGCGCTGCTGACGGGGCTTGGCTGGTACGACGACATGGCGCGTTTTGCCGGAGCGGGGACGCTCGTCCCCATCACGGGCTTTGCCAACGCTGTGGTGTCACCGGCGCTCGAATTTAAGACCGAGGGCTTCATCCTCGGCACGGCGGCGCGGCTCTTTACCATCGCGGGTCCCGTCCTCGCATTCGGTCTCTCCGCCGCCACCCTCTACGGGCTGATTCTCTGCCTTGTCGCGGCGCTCTAAAAACGCTCCCCCGACCAATCGGTCGGGGGAGATTTTTTGTCCTATGTGTCGGCCTGCCTTGGATAGAAACTACCAGCCATATTGTGGCCTGTGTCTGCCGCTCATTTGTGATGTATGTATGCGTGTGAACTGGAAGCCGCCGTTGAGCCGACAGCGGCTTTTACGAAATAATCGGCCTTGTTATCTCTGTAGGGGAGGATAGCTGTCGGTTTTTGTCAATCTCCACCACGAATAGTGATGAAAAGTCATCACTAGTATTCCGAAAGCTGTGCGGAATACCAGCGGAGCATATTGTCGTATCTCCTTTCCGCAGATGACGCAGACACCCCGGCTTCTGGGAAGGTAGGCACATCAGAAGGTCAATGCTCCCTTTCAGGATCAGCACATACTCTGCGCCCTCGGGATGGTCGTATTCAATCTGCGCACCAGGTTCGAAATAGAGATAATAACCACCAATGCAAGGCGGATTTTCGTCTTTTGCAAGACGGAATGTCTTCACCCCAGGCTTGGAGTCTGCGACCGGTGCTGCGGAAAGGTTTATGATTGGGCTCTCCGAAGATGCCGTGGCAGCAAAGTCAGAAAGAGCTTTTCCGTACAACGCCAAAAGAGCCTCTAACTTCTGAACACTGATTCCAGACTTCCCGTTTTCAACCATACTTATGAAAGAAGGAGTAACGCCGACTGCCTCCGCAGCAGCTGCGATGGAAACACCTGATTGTAGTCGAAATTCTTTGAGCTTGGCCCCTGCAAGGTGGTTGAACATATTTGCATCTCCGTTCAAATGGTCTTGCCAACTACCGAATATCATTGCCGGTATCGGACGTCGTTGGCGTTCATTGGTGTGAATTATACCATATTTCAGCGTCTTTGTGAAATATATGTTGTGCTGTCGACTGAAAAAATCACCAAAACAAATTGACATATGGCAGATATAATTGTACAATAAGTTATACTTAATAATTAAGTATAACTTAAAACAAAAGGGGTGATGCAAGTTGAGACGGTTTATTATCGAATTTGGTCTTGGCACGGATTTCCACGGTCAGGATGTAAGCAAGGCTGCGCAGAAGGCTGTGAAGGACGCCATTTCTCGCAGCTGCCTGTGCGGGTTGGTCGAGGTGCTGGAGATCCGAGACCTCAAGAGGGACGTGAAGGTAAACGTAACAGTGGCGGTATCGAGACCCGAAGATGTCGATACGGACGCCGTGAGGGGCTGTCTGCCGGTAGGCGAGGTAGAGGTTCGCGCTGTTACGGGTGGGCTGAATTGTCCCGGCCTGTGTATCCCGGACTTCGGTGACAGCGACAACAGTATCGAGGTAGCCGTGGCAGCAATCGAAGTGTTTGTCCCGTAACAGCAGCAGAGAGCGGAAGTACATCTAAAAATCATCAAGGAGGCTGTTTGAATGAATATTGCAAAAGAAGCGATGATGGATATGTACCTTCGGATGGTGCGTATCCGTGAGTTTGAGAACAAGGCGCAAAGCCTTTTCGCCGAGGGGAAGATCCCCGGCTTCGTACATCTGTACCTCGGCGAGGAAGCCGTTGCTACCGGCGTATGCGAGTGCCTGCGGGACAACGATTATATTACCAGTACGCACCGCGGCCATGGACATATCGTTGCAAAGGGTGGCGACCTGAAGTACATGATGGCAGAGTTGTTCGGAAAGGCCACAGGCTACTGCAAGGGAAAGGGCGGCTCGATGCACATCGCTGACCGAGACCGTGGCATTCTGGGCGCCAACGGCATCGTGGGCGCAGGTCATAATATCGCGGTCGGTGCGGGCCTTTCCGCGAGCTACCGCGGCACGGATCAGGTGTGTGTCTGCTTCTTTGGCGACGGCGCGACCAACCAGAGCACCTTCCACGAGGGGCTGAACATGGCCTCCATCTGGAATCTGCCCGTGGTGTTCGTGTGTGAAAACAACAACTACGGTATCTCCATGAGCCAAGCTCGCCATCAGGCGATCAAGGACGTGGCCGACCGTGCTGCCGCCTACGGTATGCCCGGCATCGCGGTCGATGGCAACGACGTAATGGCCGTATACGAGGCAGCCTCGGAGGCTGTTGCCAGAGCGCGAAAGGGACAGGGCCCCACGCTCATCGAGTGCAAAACCTATCGTCAAAGAGGCCATTTTGAGGGCGACCCCTCGGTGTACAAGCCCAAGGAGGAGCAGAGCGAATGGCTCAAGAAGGATCCCATCCCGCGTTATAGAAAATTCCTGCTGGAAAACGGGCTTGCCACGGAATCGGAGCTGGATACGGTCGATTGTCAGGTTCAGCAAGAGCTGGCCGAGGCCGTTCGCTTCGCCGAGGAAAGCCCGTTGCCCACGCCGGAATCCGTTGTACAGGATATCTATTCGGACATCGTTGAGGAGGTGCGCGCCCGATGAAAAAAATGAGTTATGCAGAAGCCATTCGTGAAGCCATGAGCATCCGAATGCGTGAAGATCCTAACGTGCTGCTGTTCGGCGAGGATGTAGGCGCTTTTGGAGGATGCTTTGGCGTATCCGCCGGGATGCTCGAGGAGTTCGGCGAGAAGCGCGTGCGTGATACCCCGATCAGCGAAGGGGCCATTGTCGGCGCCGCCGTCGGCTCCGCTGCCACAGGTCTCCGCCCAATCGCCGAGCTGATGTTCTGCGACTTTTTGACCGTCGGCATGGATCAGCTGGTGAATCAGGCCGCCAAGATGCGCTATATGTTCGGCGGAAAGATTTCCCTGCCGATGGTGGTACGTCTGCCCTGCGGTGCGGGTGTGGGCGCGGCGGCGCAGCACTCCCAGTCTCTGGAGGCGTGGATGACCCATGTCCCCGGTCTGAAGGTGGTTTATCCCTCGACGCCGCAGGATGCGCTGGGGCTCATGCTCTCCTCCATCGACGACGATAACCCCGTTATGTTCTTTGAGCACAAGGCTTTATACGCCCTTAAGGGAGACGTTGAGAGCTTCGAGCCCATCCCCCTCGGCAAGGGTGAAATCAAGCGCGAGGGCAGCGACGTTACGGTAATCGCCACCGGCAAAATGGTGTACGAGGCTCTTTCCGCTGCAGAGAAGCTGGAAAAGGAGGGTATCTCCCTGGAGGTGCTGGATCCGCGCACACTGTACCCTCTCGACAAGGAGCTTATTGCGCAGTCGGTCGCCAAGACCCACCGTGCGCTCATCGTCACGGAGGAAAACCGCCGCGGCGGCTACGGCGGCGAGCTCTCCGCGCTTATCGCCGAGGAGATGTTCGACAGTCTCGACGGTCCGGTCGTCCGCATCGGTGCGCTCGACTCGCCGGTGCCCTTTGCACCCGTGCTGGAGCAGCTGTACATTCCCAACGCCGACGACATTGCAAGGGCCGTGCGCGAAATGCTCTGAGTCCGCACAGCAACACGGCTTGCACAGGAAAGGGGGACGATCTATGCCCACGATCGGCATCATAGCGAACCCCGCGTCCGGTAAGGACATACGGAGGCTGGTATCCTACGCCACCACCATAGACAACCGGGAAAAGGTCAACATCGTCAAGCGAATCACGCTGGCGGCGCAGTCCGTGGGCATAGACAGGGTGCTGTTTATGCCGGATACCTTTCAGATCGGCCGCACGGTCATGGCTGATCTTGCGAGGGATGGCCGGCTGGAGGCGGAGCTGGACATACTCGATATGCCTGTCACCGCCTCCTATGAGGACACCACCAGAGCGGCGGAGCTTATGGAAAGCATGGGAGCAGGCTGCTGCGTGGTGCTCGGCGGCGACGGCACCAGCCGTGCCGCCGCCAAGGCGCTGGATAAGGTGCCAATACTTCCTATATCCACAGGCACGAACAACGTTTATCCAACCATGACGGAGGGGACGATTGCCGGTATGGCTGCCGCCGTGGCGGCCATACTGGGTCCCTCTGGGAACTACTGCATACGGGATAAGCGCATCGAGATATCCATAAACGGTCGCTTCGCAGATATTGCCCTGATAGACGCAGTGATAACCGCAGATCTCTGGGTAGGCGCGAAAGCGATCTGGGACACGGAAAAGCTGCGCCGGGTGATCGCCACCCGCTGTCATCCGGCCAGTATCGGCTTTTCCTCGGTTGCGGGCTGCGTCGGCACGGTACGCGACACAGACGATTTCGGTGTGGACGCGGCGCTGGGCGATAGCGGAGAGCTTGTTCTTGCTCCCGTGGCGGCCGGGGTGCTCTCCGCAGTGAGGCTCTCCCACATAAAGCGGCTGCCATTGGACCAGCCTCTACAGATATTGCTTGGCGAGCCCTGCATGATCGCCTTGGACGGCGAACGCGAGCTCCGCGGCAGGAGCGGCGATATGCTCAGCTTTACCGTGACGCGCAAGGGTCCGCAGCGGGTAAAAATACGCGAAGCGCTGGAGGAGGCCGTAGCGCGGAATTTGTTCCGGCTTGGCGCGAAGCCGCATCAACAAAAACAGGAGGTGTTTTGATGGCACACGAGATATTGATGCCGAAGCTGGGCCTTACCATGACGGAGGGCACGGTGGAGGAATGGAAGTTTCGGGAAGGCGACTATGTAAAAAAGGGAGATGTGATATTCTCCGTCTCTACGGACAAGCTGACAAACGACGTGGAGGCTGAGGCGGAGGGTGTGCTTCTCAAGATTCTGCTTCCCGCCGGAGAAACGGCGCCCTGCAAGGCGGTCATCGCTTATTTGGGACAGGCGGGCGAAAGCGTACCCAGCGGTGCAAGGTCGGACGAAGGTTCGGCGGAGCCGCAGCCGGAGACCGTGCCCGCCGCGAGACCGGCGTATCAGCGCAAAAGCGGAGAGCCAATCATCGCCTCTCCGGCGGCGAAAAAGCTGGCGAAGGAAAAGGGCGTTGAGCTGGCTCTTGTGGAGGGTACCGGCCCCAAGGGGCGCATAACGCTGGAGGATGTGGAAAAATTCCTGACGGCGGAGCTGGAAAAACCGGCGGTAAAAGCAAGCCCCACGGCGGCAAAGCTTGCCGCGGAGCTGGGGGTGGACACGGCGGCGCTCGGCGTACAGGGACGTGTCATGAAGGCGGATGTGCTGGCGGCGGCAGACGGAGGGGAAAGGCAGACAGAGGATAACGAGCTGCCTCCCGTCAAGGTAAACAGCCTGCGCCGAAGCATCGCCGCGAATATGACTGCCTCGTGGCATACCTCTCCCCGCGTGGTGTATACCATGCCGGTGGACTGCACCGCCATGCAAGCGCTGCGCGCAAGGCTCAAGGAGTGCGGCACAGATGTGAGCTATAACCATATCATTATGAAGGTGGCGTCCAAGGCGCTCACGGAGTTCCCGAATGTGAACGCCCGCTTCGCGGACGATTTGCTCATCCGCTATCGGCACGTCAACATGGGTCTCGCGGTAGCAAAGGGAGACGGGCTCATCGTGCCCAACGTGAAGCGGTGCGAGGAAAAGTCGCTCTCCGAGATCGCCCAGAGCACAGAGGCGCTCATAGAGGCCGTCCGCAGCGGCAGCATCACCATGGAAGACATAACCGGCGGCACCTTTACCATAACCAATCTGGGGAGCTTTGGGCTCACGTATTTCTCTCCCATTATCAATCAGCCGGAGCTTGCCATACTGGGTGTATGTGCCATGATAGATAGCCCCGTAGTACGGGATGGCGAAGTGGTGGTACGTCCCATGATGAATCTGTGCCTTTCCGCCGATCATAGGGTGATAGACGGTGTTGTGGGCGCGGCATTCCTCAAGCGCATTTGCGAGCTGCTGGAAGATCCCTGTCTGCTGCTCGCATGACGGACGGACGGCTGGACAAAACCGGGAGCCGTGAGCCGCACGTGAGCCGCATGATCTATCTGGAGACCGGCTCCCTTGACCCCGCTTATAATCTTGCCTTTGAGGAGTTCATCCTCTGCAACCGGGTAGAGCATGACTATCTGCTGCTGTGGCAGAACCACAACACGGTGGTGATAGGTCGCAACCAGAATACTGCGGAGGAAATCAACCAGCCGTTCATCCGCCGGCACCGGATCAATGTGGTGCGGCGGACGACCGGCGGTGGAGCGGTATATCACGATCTGGGGAATCTGAACTATTCCTTTATCACCGTTGCATCCGATGCCGAAAGCATATCCATGGATCGCTTCACTCTGCCCGTGGTCAACGCGCTGCGGGGGCTGGGGCTGGACGCGGAGGCCTCCGGACGCAACGACATTCTGGTTTCTGGCCGCAAGGTGTCTGGAACGGCACAGCGGCTGTACAGGGACAGGCTCCTCCACCACGGCACACTGCTATTCGATTCCGACTCGGCCATGATCGCCGGGGCGCTCCGCGCTGATCCGGAGAAATTCCGCTCTAAAAGCACCAAGTCCGTGCGGAGCCGCGTAGGGAATATCCGAAGCTTTCTGGCCACTGATATGACACTGGAGCAGTTCTGGGATTATCTGAAAGGCTGTCTTTGCGAAAACGGCTTTGAGACCGGAAAAATGGACGAACGGGAGCTGTCCCGCATCCGTGGGCTGAAACGCGAAAAATATGACACATGGGAATGGAATTACGGCAAGTCGCCCAGCTACGACATGACGAGCAGGAGACGCTGGCCCGGCGGCGGGATCGAGGTGAGAGTGCAGATCGCAGACGGGCGGATATGCGCCATCGTCTTCTACGGAGATTTTCTCGCCCTGCGCCCTCTGGATGACATAACCTCCGCTTTGGAAGGCTGCCCCATGCGTCGGGAGGCTGTTGCGGCGGCGTTGGACGGATTCGCGCTGGACGAATACTTCGGCGGCATATCGCGGCAGGAGCTGCTGGATACCATATTCAGTGCTTAGAATGGGACAAGAAAGGAATCAAGAAGATGAAAACGGAAAAACTGGAAGCAGGCGGGCAGGGCGGAGCGAAAACCGTTCTGGTCATCGGCGGCGGTCCCGGCGGGTATGTGGCGGCCATCCGCGCAGCCCAGCTGGGTGCAGCGGTGACGCTTGTTGAAAAGGATAAGCTGGGAGGCACCTGCCTGAACGTGGGCTGCATCCCCACGAAATGCCTTTTACGAAGCGCGGAGCTGATACGGGACATCCGCGAGCGGGGTGCGGAGCTCGGCGTTCGGGCGACGGGTCTTGAGGTGGATTTTCCGCAGATCATCGCCCATAAGAACCGCATATCCGGGGCGCTTACTGCGGGTGTGACGGGTCTGCTCAAGCTGAACGGAGTGACAAGGATGGTGGGCGAGGCGGTCTTTGCTGCACCCAACATTGTGGAGGTCACAAGGCAGGACGGCGGACGGGAGATCGTGACGGCCGACGCCGTCATTATCGCCGTAGGCTCGGCAAACGCCGTGCCGCCCATCCCTGGCATAAAGGAGAATCCCTGCTGCATAGACTCCACGGGTGCGCTGAGTCTTGAGGAGCTGCCGAGAACGATGGTGGTCATCGGCGGCGGCGTCATCGGGCTGGAGCTTGCCTGCGCCTACGCCGCTTTTGGAACAAAAGTCACCGTCGTGGAGGCTCTGGATCGGATGCTGCCCATGCTGGACGCGGACATCACAGCGGTCGGTGTGGAGAGCATGAAAAAGCTGGGCGTGGAGTTTTACCTCGAATGCCCCGTGCAGTCAGTAGAACCATGCGAGGCGGGGGCTGCGGTGATTTGCCGCGACAGAGACGGAGGCACTGTCCGCCTCGAAGCAGAAAAAGTCCTTGTTGCCGTTGGCCGCAGGGCGAACACCGCCTCCCTCGGACTGGAGACCGGAGGAATTAAGCACGACCGAGGGCGGATTGTTGTCAACAGTCGCATGGAAACCGGCGTCCCCGGCGTATACGCCGTGGGAGACTGCGTGGCAAGCTATGCCCAGCTTGCCCACACTGCTTCGGCAATGGGCGAGGTTGCCGCTGAAAACATCATGGGAATATCGTCGGAGTATGATGAAAAAACCAATCCCGTCTGTGTGTATATCGAACCAGAGGCTGCCTCGGTCGGGCTTACCGAGGAACAGGCCAAGGAGCGTGGCTTGGATTTTCGGGTGGGACGCTTCCCCATGAGTGCGAACGGCAAGGCACTCATACTCAATGGCGGCGAGGGGCTTGTCAAGATCATCGCCGATGCGAAATACGGTGAGGTGCTGGGTATGCATATCATTGGCCCCCGCGCCACGGATCTGATTGGCGAGGGCGCTCTTGCCATCCGGCTGGAGGCCACGGTGGACGAGCTCATATCCACGATACATTCCCATCCGACTGTTACGGAAACGCTGCGCGAGGCGGCGCTGAACTTCGATAAGCGGGCGATCCACATGAAGAACTGAATGAAGGAGAAAAACACGGGAAAAGAAAAGAAAGGAGAAAACAAAATATGTTGAAGCTGGACTTTACAGGGAAAAATGTGTTGGTGGTAGGCGGAGGCCGCGGCATAGGCAGAGCCTGTGCGCTGAATTATGCGGACTGCGGTGCGACTGTTTTCATCGGCAACCGCAATGAGGAGCAGGGAAAAAGCACCGTCGAGGAAATCGAAAAGATGGGCGCACGCGCCGGCTTCTTTCAGGCTGACATTTCCAGAAAAGAGGATGCCGTGGCGCTGCTGGATGCTGCACTGGAATTTTTCGGAGGCAGGGTAGATGTCATACTGCATAACGCCGGCGTTATTTCTACCTATGACTTCCTCGTGATCGAGCCGGAGGAAGTGGCGAGACTATTCAATATCAACGTGATTGGCGTTTCCCATATGCTGCAGGAGGGCATGAAGCAGATGCTCAAGCAGGGTCACGGAAACATCGTAACAATCTCATCCATCGCGGGACGCACCAACATGGGCTTGCTGCAGCACTACTGCGCATCCAAGGCGGCGGTAATCAGTCTTACTCAGGCGGCCGCCAAAAAGGGTGCTCCCCACGGCATTCGTGTCAACTCCGTCGCTCCCGGCATCATCCGCACCAATATGTGGGAGGAGATTCTGGACGGTATGGCCACCGGCTGGCAGGGTACCGAGGGCGGACGCACCGCCGTCACCCCAGAGGAACGCGAGCGGAACTGGAACAATTCTATCAAGGATCTGATTCCGATGGGTCAGGCGCAGACCGAGGACGATATCGCCTACGGTGTGCTATTCATTTCCTCCGAACTCGCAAAGACCATTACGGGGCAAGTGCTCACAATTGACGGCGGTTGCACAATGGTGTAAACGTGTGAGGTCGAAGGAGGAAAGACCAAATGAAGCGGAACTTTGGTAAAAATCCGGAGATATCCGCATCGAGGACATAAGCTAAGGCGGGAGCGACCTGAGCGTTGCTCCCGCTGTGCAGCTTACTTGCTTGCAGCGCAATACAGATTCACTGTACCGGCAGCTCTACCGCAATGGTGGTACCCTTATCCGAGCTTTCCTCCACCCAAACGGCGCCGCCGTGGAGGTCGGCGATCTCCCACACCAGCGAGAGCCCAAGCCCTGCACCGCCATACTCCCGGCTGCGGGACTTGTCCACGCGGAAAAAGGGCTGGAAGACACTCCGCTGAAATTCCTTCGGGATGCCGCAGCCGGTGTCGGAGACGCGGAGCAGGAGCTTTTCCGGCTCCTGTGTGACAGAAACCCGAACCGAGCCGCCCGGCCGGTTGTACTTGACGGCATTCTCCGTTAGGTTAAATAGCAGACGGTAGATCAGCGCATCGCTGCCGGTCATGACACCGTCGCCCTCTGCCGTCAGCGTGACGCCGCGCTTCTCCGCCAGCGGCGCAAGGTCTGTAAAAATCTCATCTATCATCGGCGCAAGCTGAATATGTTCGTTCCGCGCACCCTGCTGAAGATTGCTCATCTCCAGCAGGGTTTTTGTCATCTGGGTCAGCCGCTCCGTCTGCCCCCGCAGAAGGGCGAGAAACTCCGCCGTCTCCGGCAGCACATCGGGGTGCTCAGCGGAGAACAGCTCCAGCTGCGCCTGCATCAGCGCAAGCGGTGTGCGCAGCTCGTGGGCCGCGTTGCCGGTAAACTGCCGCTGGGCGGCAAAGGCGTTGTTCAGTCGTTCCAGCATTTGGTTGAAGGACCGACTGAGCTGACGGAACTCCGGCAGAACATTCTCGTTGAGCTTCATCTCCGCCAGATTGTTCAGCTGTACCTTTTCCACCTGAGAGGCAAAGCTGCGCAGGGGCTTTAGAGCGCGTCCGCCGACGAAATAGGCCAGAATGCCGCCGAGCAGCGTCACCGCCGCCGTGATGTACCAGTTGGTCATGCAGAAATCCTCCTGCGCACCGTGGATCACGATGGTGAGCTTGTCGCTCAAGCCCGCTGTCTCCGGTTCAAAGAAGGCAGGTTCTCCGCCGCCGACGGTGTAGCCCTGAATGGATTCTCCGATGGAATCCATATAGTGTACGCCGGAGGAACAAATCAGCAGCTTCATGGCAACGCAGGTGACGCCGATGAGCAGGGCGGTCATCAGGGTGATGCGCCACTGGAGGGAAAGACGCTTCATATGTCCTCACCGCCCATCAGATAGCCCTCCCCAATGCGGTTGCGGATGGGGTCGTAGCCCAGCGCGGTGCGGAGCTTCTTGCGCAGGGCGGAAATATGTACACGGATGGAGTTGCTAAAATTATCCACGCTGTTGTCCCAGACATGGTCAATGAGCTCCTCCTGACTCACCGGCCGCCCCTGATGTGCCATCAGATATTCCAAAATCCCGGTCTCCTTGCGGGTGAGCGTCAGGGCTTGTCCGTAGGCGGAGGCGGTGCGTGCGCGGGTGTCAAAGGTCAGGTCTCTACAGGTCAGAAGCACGTCCTGCTGGGTGAACTGGCGCAGGGTGAGACTGCGGATGCGGGCCGCCAGCTCCGCTAAATGAAAGGGCTTTGCCAGATAGTCGTTGGCCCCGGCATCCAAGCCCTCCACCTTGTCCGTCACCTCGCTGCGGGCGGAGAGAATGAGCACAGGTGTTTCACGATCAGTCTGCCGCAGACTGCGCAGCACCGTCATGCCGTCCCTGCCCGGTAGGTTCAGATCCAATAGAATAAGATCATATTTTTCAATAGCAATCAGCTCCAGCGCCTTCTCTCCGTCGTAGCAGCAGTCCACGCTGTATGCCAAGCGCCGCAGGCTGCGGACGATGGTCTCGCACAGTACGCGCTCGTCTTCGATGACCAAAAGGTGCATGAGGATTCTCCTTTACAAGCTTTGTTTCATGATCATCAGTATAGCAGAACCGGATAAGGTTTGTGTTAAATTTTCGTTCTTAACAGGGACTTTAATCTCCCTGCGCTATGATGGGGACAGAAAATCGGAAAGGGTGATGGCATTGAGCCATGGGAAAAAGGCGGCGGCGCAGGCTGTGCTGTTGGTTGTTGGAGCCGTCATGCTGTGCTTCGGCGTCTGGCGGGGCGAAGCGGCGACGGTGCTGAGCAAGGCCGTCAAATTATGTCTGGAGTGTGTGGGCATTGGATAAGAAGCTTTCAGGCGCGTCGCAGCTCATGTCCCGCTTCCGGAGCTGGATACAGGCGGGAGCGACCTTATTGACCAACCCGCATCTGCCGAATTTCCTCAAGGGCGGCATCCATCAGGGCGCGGGGAAAACCGTCTGCGTGCCGGGGCTGAACTGCTACTCCTGTCCTGCGGCCGCGGGCGCCTGTCCCATAGGGGCGTTTCAGGCGGTGGTGGGCTCGTCCAAGTTCGGCTTCTCCTACTATATCACGGGCTTTCTTATCCTGCTGGGGGTGCTGCTGGGACGCT
>CAVIIB010000020.1:24002-25164 GCA_963642815.1 Oscillospiraceae bacterium
AAATGCGCCAGAGCCTGCAAGATGGATGTGGATGTGACGAAAACGCCCAACCACACCGAGTGCATCCGCTGCGGTATGTGCGTGCGTGCCTGTCCGACGGGCGCCGTGCGATTCCGTTACGGCTTTGGAGACGGTGCAAATAAAGAACAAGCAGCGGAAGCGCTGCGGAAAAACAACAACAAAAATAAGGAGGAACGAACATGAGTGCAAAGAAGCTCTTGACCATGGTACTGGCGCTGCTGCTGGTATGCAGTCTGGCAGCCTGCGACGTGAATAACGAGAAGAAAGACGATGTGAGCGGCAATGACATGAAAGCGGAGATGACCGCCGAGGAAGCGGCCACCAGATTTAAAGAGCTCAAGGCGGAGGAGGCCGCGCTCCTGTCGGAGAACACTGAGCTTTGGGAGAAGGTTTTCCTGGCGATGGACAAGGACAGCGCCATGACAATGATTGAGGATGAAAAAAACTACGGCGATTATCTGCTGGAAACCATTGAAACCATAAAGGATCAATTTACCGCCGACGAGCTGAAGCTGGTTCAGGAGGCGGCGGGGAAGATCCGCGACATGGAAAACGAGTTGACGATGCTGGAGGAGAAATATCCCGAAGCGGCGCAAATGGCGATGGACAGCGATATGGATCAGTCTCCAAACAGCATGAGTATGCCCGCCGATACCGGCAATATGCAGAAATTCCCCGCCTTTGAGGGCAGGGATCTGGACGGGAACGAGGTAAAGAGCGACGAGTTGTTCTCCGGCAACGCCGTCACCGTGGTGAATTTCTGGTTCACCACCTGCGGCCCCTGCGTGGGCGAGCTTGCCGAGCTGGACGCGCTGAATAAGGAGCTGATGGAGAAGGGCGGCTCGCTCATCGGTATCAACGCCTTTACGCTGGATGGCGGCGAGACGGAGATTGCCGACGCGAAGGACGTGCTGATGAAGAAGGGCGCGACCTATCAGAATGTGTATTTTGACTCCGACAGTGAGGCGGGAAAGCTGGTCGGGACGATCTATGCCTATCCCACCACCTATGTGGTAGACCGCAGCGGCAATATTGTGGGTGAACCCATCGTGGGAGCCATCACGAGCAAAGCGCAGATGGAAGCGCTGAGGTCGCTCATTGACAAGACCCTCGCCGCCGATATGGGCTAAAAATATCTTAC
>CAVIIB010000021.1:0-12898 GCA_963642815.1 Oscillospiraceae bacterium
ATGGAAAACCCGGACTACATCCTGCATCAGCACGACGGCGAAAACGCCGACTGACAGGGCTTTCCCTGAAAATTAAGAAAACGGAGAATAAGAGCATGGGACTGTTTGATAAGAAATTCTGCGACATCTGCGGCGAGAAGATCGGTCTGCTCGGCAACCGCAAGCTCGAAAACGGCAACCTCTGCAAAAACTGCGCCAAGCAGCTGTCTCCGTGGTTCTCCGACCGCCGGAGCAGCACGGTCGAGGAGATCAAGGCACAGCTCGCCTACCGCGAGGAAAACCGTGCGCGTGTCTCGGCGTTCCACACCACACGGACGCTCGGCACGGGTACAAAGGTTCTGCTTGACGAGGACGCGGGAAAATTCATGGTGACGAGTGCGCGTGACCTCGCGGAGGCCAACCCGGACGTGCTTGACTTCTCGGACGTGACGGGCTGCAACCTCGACATCGAGGAGAACCGCTCGGAGATCATGCGCGAGGACAAGGACGGCAAGAGGGTCAGCTTCAACCCGCCGCGCTATGAGTATTCCTACGACTTCTACATCACCATCTATGTCAACAACCCCTACTTTGACCAAATGCGCTTCCGCGTCAACTCCAACTCCGTGGAGATAACGCCTATGCCGCCGCGTCCCGGTATGCCGCCGATGGGCGGCGGGGTCAACCCGGAGAGCAACACGGAATACCGCAACCTCAAGAGCCTCGGCGAGGAGATCAAGCAGGCGCTCACGCAGGTGCGCGAGAATGTGCGCGAAAAGATAGCGGAGGCCGCCGCCCCCAAGACCGCCGTCACCTGCCCCTGCTGCGGCGCGACCACCACGCCGGATGCCAGTGGCCGCTGCGAATACTGCGGCGGCGTCGTGACCGGCTGACACACTCCGGAAAGCTAAGCTGAATCGAGAGAGACATCCAAAGCAACTGTTATGGGAGGAAATGAAAACATGAAGAAAACAAGACTGCTTGCTCTGCTGCTGGCGGTGCTTATGCTGCTCTCGCTCGCCGCGTGCGGCAAGGAAAAGACGCCGGAGGATCCGAACCACATCGTCCTCAGCGACTTTGAGCTGCGCTACAAGGGCGCATACATCACGGAGGACTTCGAGGGGAACGACGCGCTTGTTCTGACGCTGGACTTCACGAACAACAGCGACAGCGCCGCCTCCTACTACTGGTCGGTCTTTGAGAACGCCACGCAGGACGGCGAGACGCTGGAAACAGCTCACATCTTCACCGACGCCGAGACCTACACCACACTGATCGACGAGCAGGAGACGGAGCTCGCGGCGGGCGAGACGATGGAGATAAGCACGGGCTTCCTCCTGAAAAGCACGACCGGCACGGTCAAGGTGCGCTTCGAGGGCATGGATGACGACAAGGGCGGCAGCGTCAGCATTGACCTTGCCACGCTTGAGCGTGTGGAGCCTGTCAGCCTTACGGCGAGTGAGGAGCTGCTCGACTGGTGGAACGGCGAATGGTACGGCTGGTGGATGATGACGGAGAGCACCGGCATTTTTGAAAGTCTGGACGGCCTCTGGTGGGACATCTGCGCCGACATCGAGATTGGGGAAGATAAGTACGGCACGGTCACGCTCTGGGACGAGGACTGGACGCGGGATGAGCCCATGGCGCACGTCCTCGCCAGACTGAGCGAGGATGGTCTCGGTGAGCATGGAACGCTGTACTCCGATAGCGGCTGGTTCATGGACGCGGAGATAACGAGCGAAAGCTGGACGGTAGACCCCGCGCTGGCCGGTATGTTCGACGGCTATGAAAACGTCCTCTGCATCGGTGGCTACTACGAGGTCGGAGAGGACAGCTTCACCTACACCATCTATCTGCGCCCGTGGGGACAGCTCTGGGACGACATCGCCGCCGAATACCCCAACGACATCCCCTACTTCTATGACGACTGGTATCTCCCGCTGCTTGACGCGGGCAAGACCATGCCGGACGAGATCAAGTTGATCGTGCCCGATGAGGGCTATGGTCTTTCCAACCCGGAGGCCACCGGCGAGGCGAGCTTGGAGGATATGCGAGCCGTTCTCTCCATCCTTGTCGACTGGGACACCGAATGCGACTATGCAAAGGCGCGGGAAATGCTCGGCAGCGACGGTGTCCCTTGGCGAGAGCTTGAGACGACGTGGAACACCAAAAAGCACTCCTATATGTGGGAAAATGCCGACGGCGACTTCCTCTGTATCTCCTTCACGGTCTATGATGGTGAGGAGATATACAGCTCCTGCACCTACTCCGACAGCGTAGGCGACGGCATCATCTAACGCAACAAAGGCTCCCGCCCGCAAGGGCGGGAGCCAAATGACCGCATGGGACGGGGAAACGCCGCGTTCGAGTATATTTTATATGGCCGGAGGGGACTGCCTTGAAAAAAAGAACACTCATCACCATGCTTCTGCTGCTCTGCGCCGTTTTCGCGCTGCGCATGGGCGCGGGTGCGGATTTCGGTAACTTTTCCGGCGATACGGACTACGGCGGATACAGCGACTATGACTATGACTACGACTATGATTACGACTACGATGACGACGGCTACAGCTCCTCCGGCGATGGCGACCTTATGAGCGTTATCATCATGGCAGCATTCATTTTTATCGCAGTCGCTTTCGGTCAAAGGAGCAAGAAAAGAAGCGCGAAAAAGACCGGCTCTGCCCAGCGCGGTCAATCCGGCGGCAGCAGAAGCGGCGGCGACCTCGCGCCCATCGGCGAGTACACGCGGCTCGACCCCGGCTTCAGCTCGGCGGCGCTCTGCGAAAAGGCGGCGAACCTCTATGTGCAGATGCAGAACGGCTGGACGGCAAAGGATATCGAGCCGCTGCGCCCGTACTTCACCGACGCGCTGTTCACGCAGATGGAACGCGCCCTCCAAGACCTCGCGAAGCGCGGCGAGACGAATATGGTCGAGCGTATCGCGGTGCTTGAGGTAGTGCCGCAGGGCTTCCGTCAGTCGGCGGGCGAGGACATCATCACACTCCGCCTGCGGACGCGCATAATAGACTACACCGTGAACGACAGCACACAGGAGCTCGTTTCCGGCCACCGCGACCGCGAGAAGTTCATGACCTACGAATGGGATATGCTGCGTCCGAGCGGTATCACGACAAGCGCGGAGAGCGACGCGACCAAGCGCATAAGCTGCCCCGGCTGTGGTGCGCCGCTTGACGTGAACGCGAGCGCACGCTGCCCGTACTGCGGCGCGGTCATCCGGCAAAGGGCGCATGATTGGGTCATCAGCGCCATTCGCGGCATACGTCAGGAAACCAGATAAGCGAGGGAATACAATGGCGACACAGGTAACAAATTATCAATGTCCGTCCTGCACGGGGCCGCTGCACTTTGACGGCGGCAGCGGGCGGCTCCAATGTGACTACTGCGGCTCCGGCTACGATGTGACCGAGATCGAGGCGATCTATGCCCAAAAGGACGCGGCGGCAGCCAAAGCCACGCAGGAGGCCAAGGAAAAGCCCACGAACGACTGGGACATCTCCGGCTTGAACGGGGACTGGGGCGCGGACGCAGACGGTATGCGGGCGTATAGCTGCCCCTCCTGCGGTGCGGAGCTTATATGCGAGGAGACGACCGCCGCAACCGCCTGTCCCTACTGCGGAAACCCCAGCATCGTAGCGGGACAGTTCGCGGGCGGCTTCAAGCCGGACTTTGTTTTGCCCTTTAAGCTTAGCAAGAAGGAGGCGGTAGAAGCGCTGAAAAAGCACTACCGTAAAAAGCCGCTGCTACCCAAGGCCTTCTCCAAGACCAACCACCTCGCCGAGATCAAGGGCGTGTACGTCCCGTTCTGGATGTTCGACGGTGAGGCCGAGGGCGGCGTGTGCTACCACGCGACGCGAACCCGTGTCCATACCTCCGGCGACTATGAGATAACCGAGACTGACCACTTTGACATCCACCGCGCCGGTTCGGTCGCCTTTGAGAAGATACCCGTGGATGCCTCCAGCAAAATGCCGGACGACTATATGGACTCCGTTGAGCCCTACGACTACGCCGAGCTGAAGCCCTTTTCCACGGCCTATCTTCCCGGCTTCCTCGCCGACAAATATGACGTGAGTATCGAGGAGAGCCGCGAGAGGGCAGACACACGCTGCGAGGGCTCGCTGGTCGAAGCGCTGCGCGACACGGTGATCGGCTATGATAGCTGCAACGAGACAGGGCGGAGCATACGCCTCCGTCGCGGCAAGGTGCATTATGCCCTGCTTCCCGTCTGGCTGCTGAGTACAAAATGGAAAGACAGGGACTTTCTCTTTGCCGTAAACGGTCAGACCGGCAAGCTGGCCGGAGATCTTCCTGTCAGCAAGGCGCAAGCCTTCAAAATATTCTTCGCCGTCGCCGCGCCGCTCATCGCCGTCGGCGTGACCGCCGTGCTGACGCTGCTGCGATAAGGAGGAGAGAGCCATGAAAAAAAGAGCCATCATACTTCTGCTCGTGCTGGCGCTTATGCTCGCCCTCGCTGCGGGTGCGGCAGCCGCAGACACACAGACGGACTATGTGCTTGACGCGGCGGGGCTGCTCCATGACAGCGAGCGGAAAGAGCTTACCCAGCAGGCCGAGCGTATTGCCCGCAAATACGGCGTCGGCGTTTACATCGCCACGCTGGACGACTACCGCAGCGTGAGCAGCGAGAGCGTTTACACGGCGGCGTACACCCTCTACCACAAAAACCGCATGGGCGTGGGCGAGGGACGCGACGGTATTATCCTGCTGCTCAGCATGAACGACCGTGATTTTGCGACCTTTTGCTATGGCGAGCGGGGCGAGGGCGCGTTCAGCGACTACGCGCTGGAAATGCTGGAGGATGAATTTCTGGACGATTTCGCCGAGAACGACTGGTACGACGGCTTTGAGGATTATGTGGAGACCTGTGCGGAATATCTGCAAAAGGCCGCCGAGGGACATCCCGTGCAGAAAAGCATGACCGTCCCCATCCTCATCGTGATAGGCGCTTCGCTGCTCATCGCGCTTATCGTCGTCGCCGTCATGTGGGCTTCGATGAAAAACGTGGCGGAAAAGACGACGGCCAATGCCTACGTCTCCGGCGGCTTGCAGCTCACGGAGCAGGAGGATCGCTTCACCCACCGGACGGAAACGCGCCGCAAAATAGAGCGCGAAAGCTCCGGCAGTAGCAGCGCCTCCGGCGGCGGCGGACATGGCCGCAGCGGAAAGTTCTGATAAAAGGCAGGGCGAACCGCTAGTACAATAAAATTGAATGGATATGGGGCTATAGCGAATATTTGTTTTCGCTATAGCCCTTGTGCATAGGACAAGCACAGCAAAAATAGGATGTATTGACAGGGAGGGGATAGCTATTCTGATCGGCCCTTTCACGTATGATAGGGAAACGCACGTTGTTTCTGGACGAAAGGGCAATATCGAGGTCGAAAATCTCTCGCCTCAATTGTCGGAGGAGGAACGCCTAGAGCAGCGCAAATGTATAGAGGCGGGGCTGTTTGAGGTTTTTATCAAATATGCGAAGCCCCCAATATAGCTGTCTGGGAGCGGCAACATGAATGCGATCTATACGAGACAATCCGTTGACAGAGCCGACAGTATTTCTATTGAAAGCCAAATTGAGTTCTGCCAATACGAATTGAGAGGCGAGGCGTGTAAGGTCTATACCGACAGGGGCTACAGCGGAAAGAATACGGAGCGCCCCGCCTTTGCAGAGCTAATGAACGACGTTGAAAACGGTATTGTCAGCAAGGTTATCGTCTATAAGCTGGATCGAATCAGCCGTTCTATTCTTGACTTCTCCAATATGATGGAGAAATTCGAGAAATATAAGGTCGAGTTTGTTTCGACTACAGAGAAGTTTGACACCTCATCCCCCATGGGTCGCGCCATGCTCAACATCTGCATTGTCTTTGCACAGCTGGAGCGGGAAACGATCCAGAAGCGTGTGACAGACGCCTATTTCTCCCGCAGCCAAAAGAGCTTCTACATGGGCGGCAGAGTTCCCTTCGGGTTCAAGCTTATCCCGACCACGATTGATGGTATCCAGACCTCCATGTACGAGATCAACCCGGAGGAAGCCGAACAGGTCAAGCTAATGTATGAGCTATACGCCAGCCCTACGTGCTCCTACGGGGATATTGTTCGATATTTTCAGGAGCACGGTATATACAAGAGGGGTAAGCCTTGGGAGCGCACCCGCATTGCCGATGTCTTGAAAAACCCTATCTATGTTCGCGCCGATCTTACGGTCTATGCGTTCTATCGAGCGCAGGGAGCCATCCTCGCAAACGTGCCGAGCGACTTCATTGGTACCAACGGTTGTTACTACTACAAGGGCAAGGATACCAACGGACGCAAGCAGACAAAGCCGGAGGGAAATCATCTGGTGCTTGCTCCCCACGAGGGCATTGTCCCCGCTGAGCTATGGCTGCAATGCCGCGCCAAATGCCTTGAGGCGCAGCGGATCAAGCCCTTTCAGAAAGCCAAGAATACATGGTTGGCCGGAAAAATCAAATGCGGAAGGTGTGGGTATGCATTGGTGGCCAAGCATTACGCCACGACCCGCGCCCGATACCTCATCTGCTCTCATAGGATGAATGCCAGAGCCTGCGAGGGTTCTGGTACGATCTATTCCGATGAGCTTGAGCAGATCGTCTACGGTGAAATGCGTAAAAAGCTGGCGCAGTTCAAGGTACTCAAGAAGCATAACAAAGCAGCTCCGGCGCTGACGGCGCTGAATGTCCGGCTTGCCCAAATGGAGGACGAGATCGCGTCCCTGATGGAGCGGCTTGCCGCCGCTGACGACACCCTGTTCCGTTACATCAGCGGGCGTATCAAGGAGCTGGACGGCAGGAGGCAGGAGCTGATGAAACGTATATCCGAGCTGAAATGCCGCAGGGAGGCCGATTACACGGAGATTAGCAACCACCTGACCACATGGGAGGAGCTTAGCTTCGATGACAAGCGTCAAACGGTGGATCAGCTCATACGGGTCATCTACGCCAGCTGCGATTCCATTCAAATTGAATGGAGGATCTGACGGCAAGCTATGTCCATCTTGTACGCTTCGGCGAGGCGCTGCGGCTGGCGACAGAGCGGCTTGACAGCAAGAACGTGTATATCATGAATCCCTCGTTCGACAGATAAACAAAACAGCGGCGGGAGCATTGCGCTCCCGCCGCCTTTGCCTAAATTTTCTTAATTATCCTCGCATATAAACTGTCCGGCGAGGCGGCCATGCGTACCGGCCATACCGATGGAGCTTCCGGCGCAGGGGGTGGAGTAGCCCGTGCCGTAGCGCCCGCCGAGCGAGTTGCCGCAGGTGTAAAGCCCCTTGATGGGCTTGCGGTCAAGGTCGAGCACATTCAGCCGCTCATCCGTCATGACACCCGACATCGTTACCATGGAGGGCGCGGCGGAGAAGCTGCCGACCGAGCCGGAGCAGGCGTAGAACGGTCCCTCATCCACGGGTATCATGGCGCAGGCGCGTTTGCCGAAGTCGCTGTCCGCACCGGCATAGCAAAGCTCGTTATAGCGCTCCACGGAAGCGAGGAAGTTTTCCTTGGCCTCGCCGGAATAGCCCATCATTCCGGCAAGCTCGTCCAGCGTCGCGGCGCAGGTGACGCGCCCGCCCATGCGCTCGGCCAGTGTGCAGCCGATGATGTTGGCGGTCTTTCCGGGCTTGAGGGCGTTCATGCCGTCGATCATGTCTTGGTAAAACTGGGGGCGGCCACCGTTGGGGCCTGTGTGCTCAAGGCCGCTGTTGCAAACGCCCTTGAACCACTTCTGGTCGGTCACGCAGCACGCGATACCGGCCTTTTGGCGCGAGCAAGCGGTGGCGGCGGCGGTGATGTTGCCCTCGTTGGTGAAGCGCTTGCCCTCGGCATTGAGCCAAAGCATGGGGTTTGCGCCCCACGGTCCGCCGGAGGGACCGCCGCCGAGCAGCATAGTCCCACGCGGCGCAGGCTCGATATAGCCGCCCGCCCAGCACATCATCTTCACGGCGTAGCCGTCGCGCCCGTCGCGTCCGCGGAAGCTCGCTTTTTTGCCGCCGCAGCGCTCGTTGCGCTCCATGTATTCGTTGAGCAGCGCCCAGCACATATCCGCGTTGGAGGCGTAGTCGCCGCCCGCCATCACGACACCCTTGCTCGTGTTGATACGGGTGAACGCGCCGGTCGCCTTGTCCTGCACGACCACGCCGGTCACATCGCCGTCGTCGTTTTGGATGAGCAGATAGGCGCTGGTGCTGTACAGTATCTCCGCGCCGAGGTCGCGGGTGGCCTTGTCGAGACAGGCCTGCTGCACCAGCGGGAGCTTGGAGTTGGCCGCCACGCCGGGTATCTGTGTTTCGTTATATTCGCCCATGAACTGGCAGCTCGCCGCCCATGTCTTAGTCCCCGGCCAGATGGGGTAGTCCTTGCGGAGACAGTCGTATATGTCCGCGCCGGACTTCCACTTGTCGTAGTCGAAGTTGGCCTGAATGATAAGCCAGCCGTCCTTTGTGTTGTCGTAGGTGTAGACGCGCTTGTCCACGCCCATCTCCTTGGCAATTTCGAGCATATGATCCATCGTCGGGCCGGAGTTGTGGACATAGAGGCGGACGATCTCCGGGAAGGAGCGGCCACCGCCACGGGTAATGAATTCGTCCACGACCTCGCCGAGGTCATAAGGGCCGAAGCCCGCCTGCTTGACCTGAACCTCGGAGTTCCAGCAGCCGAAATCCTCGCCGTACCAAGTGTGGGTGTCCTCGCTCTGTGCCTCAATACCGATGACCTTAGCGCCCATCTCGGCGGCGGCAAGAAATGCTTGTGTGCCCGCGTGACCGAGACCGACCACGGCCACGTCGCAGTCGCGTGTGGCGCTCACGACAGGCATATCCGGCGCTGCTCCTAACCAGTCGCCGGGACCCGCGTAGCCGAAGACGCGCTCGTCCGTTGTGACGGGGACAACCTCGCCGGAGCCGGATCCGCCGCCGGAGGAGCCGCCCGCCGGTTCGCTGACGCTGGCGGAGCTTACCGCGTCGGCGGCAAAGGCGTTCACGCCGAAAAAGCTCAACGCCGCCGCGCCGATACCGACTGCGCCCGCACTCTTGAGAAAGTCGCGTCGGGAGATTTCCTTGTGTTCCATGGGGGTCTCCTTTCCGTATCTAAAACTTTTATTCCATATCAGTCAGCCAGCGCCGCGTCCAGCAGCACGTCATGCGCAAGCTCCTCCGGCGCAAAGGGGATATACACGTCCGGCTCGATACCGCGCCCCAAATAGCCGCCGCCCTCGCGGGCTTGCCTTGTGACCGCACCCGGCCATTGGAGCAGATAGCGTCCGTCCAGCACAAGACCGAGCGGCTGGCAATAGTCGAGCGTCCCCATCGTGGGGCGACCAATAAGCCGCGCACCGCCGCGCCGTGCGGCCAGCGCCAGCGTCTCACCCGCGCCGCGACACCGTGTATCTGTCAGCACCGTCACGCGCCTTGCTCGCGCCCGCACCGGCGTGTCGCGCCCCGGCTCGCACTCCAAAACAAAGCCGCGTCCGGCCTTAGCCTCCAGCTCGCGTATAAATGCCTCCGCACCAGCTACATTGCGCAGCGCCGCAGTGCGCAGGGCGCAGTTGCGCGTGGAATAGTTTACATAAAGTTCCGTATCACCCAGCAGCTCGCGCTCGCTCCTGTCCTCGGTGCAAAGCCAGCCAAGCAGCGGGGGAAGGTCGTCCTCCGCTGCGCCGTCACAGAGACGTAGATCCCAGATGATATGCGTGGCATGGTCGAGCGCCGCCTCGTTCGCGGCAATGAGGGCGGCGGCCTGTCCGCTGCCGTCAAGTGTGCCGGGGTCGAATATGGCCGTATCGTCGAGGAAGCGGAGAGTGGGCTTGCGGACGGTGCTTGAACGTGGATAATGCCTAAGCTCTATCTCGCCGAGGCGTTCCACTATAATACTTTGCGCCATTTTTAAAAGACCGCCCCAGTCCTCACGCTCCGGCGTGTCAGCATAGAAAAAATTCTTCTGGATGACCCGCCGGTGGTGCGCCGGTGTGCCGCCGTTGACGGCGGTGATACAGTCGCCGGGGCGGAGGCGCGTTTCCTCATGCGCCTGTGTCACATAGAGCGCATCGCCGCAGCGACGCACAAAAAAGCCTACGGTATACGGTGTATAGCCCTCGCCGGGGAGCAGCGAAAAGCGCAGATGGCGGTCACCCATACAAGCCAGCATTTGGTTAACATAACGCAAAAACAGCAGCTCGTCCAGCTTCCCGTCGTTCCACGCCTGACCGATGGCCTGCGTGTAGTAGCGCGGGTCGAAGCGAGCCGCGCCCTCCGGCATACCGGCGTAGTCGCAGCGCAGAATATTGTCTATCTCGTAAAACAGCTTTTGGTAATCATGTTCCATACTCTGGATTATATCGGATACCGCGTCCGAGTGCAATAGCTTTTGTGCTTTTTATGACAAATTTACGTCCAAAGGAACAAGAAATTGTTGAACTTGTCCGTTGTCTGTGGTATATATAGTATATTCATATACACGCGGACGCGGCAGAGAACGGAGGAGTGGCGACATGGGACGTATCGGCTGGGGCGAATTTCTCATCATCGTGATCATTGCCGCCATCGTGCTTGGTCCTGAAAAGCTCCCGGAGCTGGGTCATGCGCTGGGCAAGGCGGTGCGCTCCGTGAAGAAATACGTCAACGAGACGGCGAACGAGCTTGCGGATGTGGACGAGCTGCGGGAGATACAAAGGGATGTGCAGTCCATCCAGAACGACGTGACGGACATCGGGCGGGAGCTTGAACGCTCCATCACAGAGCCGGAGAAAACGGACACGGCGGATACGCTCGAAGACGCAGATAACGCGGAAATTCACGCATAACACAGGAGGGAGGATTCTTGTATGAAGGTTGGTATATGGGAGCTTCTTATCATTCTTGCCATTGCGCTGCTCATTTTCGGACCTAAGGCGCTTCCGGCGCTGGGCGAGTCCATCGGCAAGACCATCAGCAGCTTCAAAAAGGGCATGAAAGAGGACGAGACGGCGGAAAATAAGGCAGAGACCACGACGGAGAACAGCTCCGACGATAGCGGCAAGGGCGCGTGAGCGAGGAAAAGCGCCCCGAAACGGACGCGGCGAGCATGACCGTGGCCGGACATCTGCGCGAGCTGCGGAAGCGTCTGCTTATATCGCTGGCGGCGCTGCTCGGCTTTTCGGTGCTGTCCTTTATCTTCATCCAGAAATTCGTCGATTCCATGCTTCGCCTTTCGGCGCAGTTCCAATTTGTCTATCTGACCCCGGCGGAGCTTGTGACGGCGTATTTGAAGCTGTCCGTCGTGCTGGGGCTGGTGTTTGCCTCGCCGGTGATACTGTGGCAGATATGGGCGTTTGTGCGACCGGGGCTTACAGTGACCGAGCAACGCGGCGCAAGGGCGGCGCTGGTGGCGGGCTTTGTGTTCTTTCTGCTGGGCGCACTCTTTTGCTATGCGGCGGTGCTGCCCATGACGCTCCAATTCTTCTATGGCTTCAACGCAAGCAAGGACATCACGGCGACCATATCCTTTGACAGCTACATGAGCTTTGTGCTGGGTATGCTGCTGGTATTCGGCGTGGTGTTTGAGATGCCGGTTTTGAGCTACCTGCTCGGACGGCTCGGTCTTGTGTGCTCCGAATGGTTGAAAAAGGGACGGAAATACGCCATCCTGCTCATCTTCATCGTCGCCGCCGTCATCACACCGCCGGATGTGGTGAGCCAGATCATGACGGCCATCCCCATGCTGGCGCTCTACGAGCTTTCCATTTTCGTATGCCGGCAAGCGGAAAAGCGCCGCCCAGCGGAATGAAAAAAATCAGCCTCCCTGTCCGGGAGGCTGTTCGTATGCTTCAAATTCGCTCGGAGATATAGGTCGGAACTTCATCCGGGGTCAGACCGAGGACATAGGCAAATTCCTCGTGCAGCAGCTTTTCCGCCCGCTTGAGGTTGCGCTCGTCGGCGATGTGGAAGTGCTTTTTCTGTCCCTTGAGCGCCTCGTTGCGGCTGTAAAGCATGGAAACAAGGCGCATGAGCGCGGCGCGGTCGCCGCTGCGGATGACCTCGGCGCAGAAATCCTTGCGATCATCGTCATCCTCCAGCCATTCATAGGCGCTGCCGGAGAGCGTGGTGATAAGCTCATCCACCTCGGCACGGGTCAAAACGGGACGCATTTGCTCCACCAGCTCCGGCTTGTCGGTGGGGACATATATAACGGAGCGCTTGTCGAAGATTGGCCGGAGAAGAAAATATTCCTTTTCCACCCGGTCAAATTTACGGCGGCACAGCTCATGGATACGGCAAACGCCCTGTACGCCGTAAACGACAACCTCGCCCACTGAATGCATCTAAAACGACCTCCTTATGGTAAAACCTGCCGCCTAGGGACAAAAAATCGACCCACGGCTGGCAAGTCTATGGTCATTATAGCACAGTTTTTGCAAAAATGGTAGGCTAAAACGAGAAAAATTGTACGAATTATAAAAAAGGGGGCGGTGAGCGTGAAAATACCGGCGGCGGCGCAATATACGATGAAGCGGCTGCATGAGGCGGGCTATGAGGCGTACCTCGTGGGCGGCTGTGTGCGCGACGGGCTCATGGGACGTGAGCCGCACGATTGGGATGTTTGCACCTCGGCGAGACCGGAGCAGCTTCAAGCAGTCTTTGCCGGAACGCGGACGGTGGAGAGCGGCCTCAAGCACGGGACGCTCGGTATCGTCTACGATGGGACGCTTATTGAGGCGACAAGCTACCGTGTCGAGGCGGGCTATTCCGACCGCCGCCACCCGGATGCGGTGTACTTTGTAAGCGAGCTGCGAGAGGATCTGGCGCGGCGTGATTTCACGATAAACGCCATGGCGTGGGACGAGCGGACGGGGCTTGTCGACCCCTTTGACGGTGCGGGCGATATAGAGC
>CAVIIB010000021.1:12908-13520 GCA_963642815.1 Oscillospiraceae bacterium
CGCTGCGTGGGCGTACCGTCCGAGCGCTTTGGGGAGGACGCACTGCGCATTTTGCGGGCGCTGCGCTTTGCCGCCCGCTTCGGCTTTGCCGTGGAGAGCGAGACGGCGGCGGCCATCCATGCCCAGCGAGTGCTGCTGCGCTCCATATCGGCGGAGCGCATTTATGCGGAGCTGAAGGGCATACTGTGCGGCGACCATGCCGCGCCGGTGCTGGCGGCGTTTTCGGACGTGCTGGAGGTCGTCATCCCCGGTGCGCGACCCTTTGGGGCGGACGCACCGAGCGAGCTTGGCATACGGCTGGCGCTGCTGCTGCGCGACTGCGGCACGGAGTCGCTTGGGCGACTACGCTGTGAGCGGGTGCTGCGTCGTGAGGTGGAGCAGTTACTCACCGCACCCGCACCGGCGGACGAGTACGCGCTGCGGTGTTTTTCGCTGGATTATGGCGAGGAGCGGGCGAGGCAGCTCGCCCTGCTGCACGGCTGGACGGCGGAGGCAGCGGAGCACACGCTGGAAACAAGCCCATGCCGCTCGCTGCAAGCGCTCGCCGTAAACGGCGACGACCTCCGCGCCCTCGGACTATCCGGCGCGGCGATAGGCGACACGCTCCAAGCC
>CAVIIB010000021.1:13530-23797 GCA_963642815.1 Oscillospiraceae bacterium
GTGTGGGGACTGTCCCAATGAGCGCGAGCCGCTGCTGACGCGGGTAAGGCGGGGAATATGACAATACAGAATCAAGGTCGGAGGCGATTGCCTCCGACCTTGTCATATCATTTTCGTGCCTTGATGACCTTCATGCGGACAAATTCCTCGCGTTCGCGTTCTTCGAGCACCTCCGCGATGTGCGTAATGCTTTGGTCAAGCCCCGGAATGACCACGTTTTCGAGCGCGTTGGCACGTTTTTGCGCCTTGCGGATGGCGACGGCCAAGCGATATACGGCGGTCTCCGTCTCCGAAAGGCGGGCGATAAGCCCCTTGAGCGCGGTGAATTTGCGGTATGCCTCATCGAGCGCGGCGGAGGAATCGGCCAAGTCGTAGGGAAGCGTGTCCGGCGTTATTACCTTGGCCTCGACCGTCGGTATCTCCACACCCATCACGCTGCGGAAGCGTAGGCGGACACTCTCGTCCACCTCGACGGCGGCGGCCAGTGCCGCGCAGTCGCCGCTGGAAAGCTCCGCCGTGCGCAGGGCGGCGTAGGCCTCGGCAAAGGCGCTGCCGATTTGATCTTGCAGCTCGTGCGCCTCGTCCACACGCCCCATGAGCTCGCGGATAAGGATGCTGCGCTTGCGGTCCATCAGCTCCCAGCCGGTCTTGGCCAAGCTGCGCGAGCGCTTGGCGGCCATCAGATTTCCCTTTGTCGGTGCGTTTGTCTGCATGGTTTCAGCCCTTATAATACTTATCCAGCACCGCGTCCGGCACACGGCTCAGCTCGGAGCGTGGCAGCATGGACAGAAGCTGCCAGCCAAGGTCGAGCGTCTGCGCAAGGCTGCGCGAGCTGCGCTCGGACTGGCAGATAAACTCCTTTTCAAAGCGCTCGCCAAAGACCATGTACATACGGTCAACGGGCGAAAGCTCCTCCTCGCCGATGACGGACGCGAGACTGCGCGCCTCCATGACGGCGGAATAGCAGGCGAAAAGCTGGTTGGAGAGGTCTTGATGATCCTCACGGGTGAAGCCCTCGCCCGTGCCGTCCTTCATCAGACGTGAGAGGCTTGGAAGCACGGAGATGGGTGGATAGATGTCCTTTTGCGCCAGCTCGCGACCAAGCACGATCTGCCCCTCAGTGATGTAGCCGGTCAAATCGGGGATGGGGTGGGAGATATCGTCGGAGGGCATGGTGAGGATGGGCATTTGCGTCACGCTGCCCTTGCGCCCGCGTATCATACCGGCGCGTTCGTACAGCGAGGCGAGGTCGGAATACATATAGCTGGGGTAGCCCTTGCGCCCCGGTATCTCGCCCTTGGAGGATGAAAATTCGCGCAGCGCCTCACAATAGCTCGTCATGTCGGTCATGACGACCAGCACATGGTAGCCCAAGTCAAACGCAAGATATTCCGCCGCCGTCAATGCGCAGCGCGGCGCGAGAATACGCTCGATGATGGGGTCGGAGGCCATGTTCAAAAACATGACGCAGCGGTCGAGTGCGCCGGTGGCGGCGAAGTCGTCCATGAAGAAGCGGGCGGTGTCGTTCTTGACACCCATGGCGCAGAACACGACGGCAAAGCTCTCGCTTCCGTCGGTGACACGCGCCTGCCGCACGATCTGGGCGGCAAGCTCGTTATGCTTCATGCCGTCGCCGGAGAAGATGGGGAGCTTCTGACCGCGGATGAGCGTCATCATCGCATCGATGGCGGAGATACCCGTGAGGATATAGTCGCGGGGGTACTGCCGCGAGACGGGGTTGATGGCGCTGCCGTTGATGTCGCGCTCGGCGGTGGGGTATATCTCGCCCAAGCCGTCGGCGGGGCGACCCGCGCCGTCAAAGATACGACCAAGCAGCTCACGCGACAGGCGCAGCTTCATCGGCGAGCCGGTAAAGCTGGTGTGAACGCGATCCATCGCCACGCCGTCCGTGCCCTCGAATACCTCAAGCACGGCCTTATCGCCGTCCAGCGCGACCACACGACCAGTGCGCCGTGTGCCGTCGGAGAGATAGAGCTCCGCCATCTCGTCATAGTGTGCGCCGCGCACACCGTCGAGCGCCACGAGCGAGCCGTTTATTTCGGAAAGTCCAGCATATTCGAGCTTCATTCGTTTGCCTCCTTGACCTTGGCGACGGCCTCATCCACATGGCGGATAAATTCTTCCTCCGTTGCGCCCTCGCCGAGTGCGAATTTCATGCGCCCAAGCGTGGCAAATATGCCGGTGGCTTCGAGCTGGGACAGCGGAATGGCGCGGGACACAAGTGCGCGAGCCTCATCGTCCAGATGGGCGATCACGCGGAGCATGGCCATCTGGTTTGCGGCGGTCATAAAGGTGTCGGTCTTGTGGAAGGCGTTCTGCTGCAAAAAGCCCTCGCGGACGACACGCGCCACGGCGATGGTGAGCTTCTGGTCGTCGGGAAGCACGTCCGCGCCGATAAGCTTGACGATCTCCTGTAGCTTTGCCTCCTCCGCCAGCAGATTGAGTATACGGGTGCGCAGCGCCGTAAAGCCCGCGCCGAAGTTCTCCTCATACCAGCCCTCGCAGGCGGAGAAATATTCGGAATAGGACGTTGTCCAGTTGATGGCGGGGAAGTGGCGGGCGTAAGCCAGCGAGCGGTCAAGCCCCCAAAAGGCGCGAACATAGCGCTTGGTGTTCTGTGTGACCGGCTCGGAGAAGTCGCCGCCCTGCGGGCTGACCGCGCCGATGACCGTGACGCTTCCCTCCTCGCCGCCGAGGGTCTTCATATACCCGGCGCGTTCATAGAAGCCGGCGAGACGGCTGGGAAGATAGGCGGGGAAGCTCTCCTCCGCCGGCATCTCCTCCAAGCGACCCGAAATCTCGCGCAGCGCCTCCGCCCAGCGGGAGGTGGAGTCGGCCATGAGCGCGACGTGATAGCCCATGTCGCGGTAGTATTCCGCGATGGTCATGCCGGTGTAGATGGAAGCCTCACGCGCCGCCACGGGCATATTGGAGGTGTTGGCGATCAAAATGGTGCGCTCCATGAGCAGCCGCCCGTTCTTCGGGTCGCGCAGCTCGGCGAACTCGTCCAGCACCTGCGTCATCTCGTTACCACGTTCGCCGCAGCCGAGATAGACGATGATGTCCGCGTCGCACCACTTGGCGAGCTGGTGCTGCACCATGGTCTTGCCCGCGCCGAACGGCCCCGGAATGGCCGCACAGCCGCCCTTGCCGACGGGGAATAGGGTGTCAAGCACACGCTGTCCCGTGAACAGGGGGCGGGTGATGGCGAGGCGCTCCGAGGTTGGGCGCGGCTTACGCACCGGCCAGCGCTGGCAGAGCGTCAGCGGCGTGCGCCGTCCACGCTCATCCTCCAACTGGCATATAGGCTCACCGGCGGCAAAGCGCCCGGAGGGGCGCACCTCCACCGCACGTCCCGACAGTCCGGGAGGGACCATGCTGCGGTGCTCCACAGCCTCGGACTCCATGCAGCGGGCGATGATCTGCCCGCCGGTGAGTGTGTCGCCCTCGTGGATGTCCACGGTCACGTCCCATTGCTTCGTCTCGTCAACGGCGTCCAGCCGTATGCCGCGTGTGATGAACGGACCCGCCATCGTCTCGATGGAGGCCAGCGGACGGGCAATGCCGTCGTAGGTGCTGCCGATCATGCCGGGACCGAGCAGCACGGAGAGCGGGCGTCCCGTGGCCTCCACCTTTTGTCCGGCGGAGAGACCCTCGGAATCCTCATAAATTTGGACGACGGCCTCGTCGCCGTCGATGGAGACGACCTCGCCGACAAGACCCAAGTCGCCGACGTAGACCAAGCTCATTTTTTGCAGACTGCGGCCACCGGTCACTCGCACGACCGGCCCGTTCACGCCCTTGATAACACATTTTTCACTCATGCTTCGATCTCCATGCCGATAAGCTCCGGAAAACGCCCGCGCAGCTCATCGAGCGCGGTGTCGAAGCTCAGATCGGCGCGTTTCGAGCCCACGGACAGGCAGAGCCCGCCGAGGGCGAAGGTCCCCTCACGGAGCTGTGCGCCGGGGCATTTGCGCAGCAGTGCCTTGCCCTGCTCCATGTCCTCGCGGCGCAGCCATAGAATGCACTCGCCGTCGCCCAAGGCACTGCGGGCGCTGGTCAGCAGCGACGCAAGCTGGGCAGAATAGGCGCTGGTGCGCGTATACGCCGCTATTTTCTCGCGCACGGCGCGGAATACCTCGTCGGCATATTGCTCACGCCTCGCCAGCAGAGCGCGGCGGTCAGCCGTGCGCCGTGCCGCAGTCTCCAGCGCGGCGGCGCTCTTGATGCGCTCCGTCTCGCCACGCTTCCAGAGCGCGGCTGTGTCCTCAGCTTTTTTGGCTGCCACCGCCTCCAGTGCGGCGGTCTCGTCGTTGAGCTTTGCCTCCAGAACGGCAAGCTCCGCATTGGCTTCGGCGGCGATGGAATCCAGAAAGACTGTTCGTTTGTCTGTCATAGCTTTACTCCTATGGCTTGGCGTATCAGACCGAGAATATCGCTGTCACCAAGCCCTGCATTGTCGGAGGCGGGGATAACGGCGAGCAGTGGTCTTTCACCGGCTATCTTCAGCCGCTCGACCGTGGTCGGTATCCATGCCGCCGCAGTCGGCGTGATGAGGATAACGGCGATGTCGCTATCCTGTGCGGCACGGCGCACGGCATCCTCGGTCTGCGCCGCCGATGTGACCCGCTCGCCCTCCACACCGGCCAGCCGCAGACCGGTCAGTGCGCGTGTGTCCTCGCTGATGAGATAGTATTTCACAGCTTGCTGATGATCATAAAGCCGATCAGCAGACCGTACAGCGCAATGCCCTCGGCCAGACCGACAAGAATGAGGCACTTGCCGAACACGTTCTCGTTCTCGCTGATGGCACCGATGGCGGCGGATGCGGCGGCAGCAACGGCGATACCACCGGCAACGCCGCTTCCGGCGACGGCGATGGCCGCGGACAAATAGCCCATTGCCGTGGCAAAGGCGTCGGTGTTCACAAGGCTCTCACCGGCGGCGGTCACGGCCTCGGCAGCCGAGGCGGACTGGCTCAGGCAGACGACGCTGCCAACCAAAATCAGCCCGAAGAACGCGCAGAGATTGGCGATCAGCGGGCGGCGGCCGGAATGACCGGCACGGACGCGGCGATAGATGACGTACAGGGGCGCTGCAATGGCAAGCAGAATGAGAAAGGCATACAGAAAAATCATGATTTTATCCTCCAAATGAATGGTTTATTTTTTAGTTGTAATCCACGGAAAGACTTTGGAATGCACGGCCACGACCGTTGTAGTAGCGACCAAACATTTCGTAGAATTGGAGACGGATGATCTGGATGGAGGCAAGCCCCGCCTCCAAGACGGCGACAAAGATGTTGCCGAACACGGCGACGAGGAGATTGCCGGCCATGTTGCCGCAGACATCGGCGATGAGGTAGACGACCATCATCATACCGGCGTGGGAGATGGCGAACGCGCCCACACGCAGGAAGCTCATGGTGTTCGACATATAGCTCAAGAGGGATTCAAAAATGTCGAAGAAGCCCATCATCAGAAGGTCGCCGAGCTTTTCCTCGCGCCAGCTCTTGTCACCGGCCAGCATTTTTCCAAGCGGCTCACCGAACCAGATGAGCAGCAGCGGCAGCGCGACGCAGAGCCACACGCAGATGGTCGGGAAGACGAATAGCTTCGTGTAAAGGCTTACAATGAGCGCCAGCACGGACACATAGAAGACAAGGCCGCAAAGCCCGTTCGCACTGAAAAGTCCCGCCGTATAGTCGCGGCGGCGCAGCGCGTTCGTTATGTTCATGAGCATACAGCAGACGATCACGACACAGCCGAGCGCCACGGCGACGAGCAGCGTCGTCATCAGATTCTCGCCCTCAAGGACATGGAAGCCGCCCCACGGGAACAGCTCCTCCAATCCGAAGCAGCTTCCGTAAATAAGACCGAAGATAACGGAGCTTACACCGCAGACGGAGAAAATGCGCCATATACCGCCGCCGGTCTTTTTCCAGAGCAACAAGCCCAGCACGACGAGGCAAGCGCCCTGCCCGACATCGCCGAACATGATGCCGAAAAAGAGCGTGTAGGTGATGGCGAGGAAAAGGCGCGGGTCGCTCTCGCCGTTGGAGGGCAAGCCATACATCTTCAGAATGGGGTCAAAGATGGAGGCAAAGCGCCGTTTTTTGAGCCGCACCGGCGCTGTATGCTCCGCGTCGCCGCCGCGCATACAGCGGAAACCGGGCTCGGCCTGTACCTGCGCCGCAAAGGCGTCGGCCTTGTCGCTGTCCACCCAGCCGACGAGATAGAAGCGTCCCTTGGCAAGCCCCGCATAGCGCCTTGCGGCGAAGCAGGTGCTCTTGAATTTGAGGAAGCTGCGGCGGCTTAGAAGCTCGTTGCGGTTTGTGTCCAGCAGCTCCCGCTGCGCCTCGTCCAGCACGGCCAACTTGTCGGCGGCGTCCTTATCGGCGGCGCGAAGCTCATCGAGCGCCTGTGTGGCCGAGCGCTCGCCCAGCGGGACGACGGCGGGGGAGATGTTCTCAAAGGCGTAGCGCGAGAGAAGCGCGTCGGTCGCGTCCGTCTGATCCCGTGTGGAGATGGCCATGAGCCACAGCCATTCCTCACTGCGGTCGGTCTCGATCACCAAAAGCCCCTCCATTGTCTCAGCTTCCTTTTGGCAAGCCTCCCAGTTGCCCGGATGGATGCGTCCGAGGCGGCAGGAGACATAGCGCAGCGCGGCAAGCTCCGATACAGGCTCGGACACGGAGGCAAAGTGCGTCAGCACCTGCTCGGCAGCGGCGTTATCCGCCCGCTGCTTGCGAAGCGTCTCGCGCTCGCTGTGCTGACGGTCGAGCGTCTGCGCAAGCGTGTCGAGATAGGCACGGCAGCCGCGAATGGTGAAGCCGCGCTCCTCAAAGTCCTTATAAGCCGGTTTCAATCCAAGCGCCGCCAGCAGCTTGTCCGCCTCGGAAAGTGCGTCGGCGGCGGGGTCGTCCCCCTCCGGGCGCTCCAAGGCGCGGAGTCCGGACAAAAAGCTCACGGCATCCTCAGGATGGATGTCGCGCCCCATGAAAAATCGTTCGATGGCCTCATCCAAACGCTCGGACGGGCCGGAGACGGTCAATGCCGTCATGGTGTTTTTTGTCATTCCTTTATATCACCTGCCTTGATCGTTGTTCAGTCCCCGCAATGAGGCGGGTCAGGCGCAGCCGTTCCAGCTCCGACAGCATCATATACGCCATCGGTATGGCAGGGGAGCAGTCGCCCGCCATCACGAGCTTGCGCCCAAGCCGCTCCATATGGCGCTCATACGCCCCGTCCAGCGCCTCCGGCGCAATATTCCGCAGCGCCGCCGCCCACGGTGTGGCGGCGAGGATTTTTGCCACAGTCTCGTCGTCCGGCGCGGCAATGAGCGCCTCGATGATGGGGCGCTTCAGCGCCGCGTGTACCGGGATGAGCCGCTCCCGCGCCGTTGGCAGCGAGGCGGGAAAGCGCCGCAGCCGGAGAATATAGACGAGGTTCAGCATATCGGCCTCCGCGCCGAGCAGCTTTTGCAGCACGAGACGGGAAAGCCCGTGATAGCTTTTTCGGATGCAGTCGGCAAGCTCCTCATACGCTTCGTTCGGATAGCTCAGCGCGTGTGCCTTGCGCTTTAGGAAGAACGCCATGTATTCGCGGTCGTTCTCGCGCCGGAGATACAGGCACAGGCGGCGGTAGCGGTCGTGCAGCTCGTCGGCAAGGGAGTCGCAAAGCTCCTTCGCGTCGTCCGTGACGGCGGCCAGCGGCCATGCGCCGCTTTGCCGAAGCTGCTCGGCGATACGGCGAACGCTGTCAAGGGCTTCAAGCTGTGTCCACGTCTCCTCGGTCAGACGGTGAGCGTACATGGCGCGAGCCTTGGCGGTCACGGCGCCGTATACGGCGGCGCGGCTCATGAAAGCCCCACCGCAGCGCGGAAAATGCGCTCGATGCAGTCCTGCTTCTTTTCCTCAAACTGCCGGTTGAGCGCCGCCAGTGTCTCGTCCAGCTTCTTGTCGAGTGCGGCGACTTGGGCGGCGGAGGCTTTTTGCGCCTCGCTCCGAAGCGCGTCCGTCTCCTGCCGTGCGGCGGTCATAGCCGTCCTTTCGGCCTCGGCAAAAATACCGTCGCGGCTGCCGGAAAGCAGCTTTACGCGCCGTTCCGCCGCGTCCACGCGCTCGCGGGCATCGTGGTCGGCCTGCACAATGGCGTGTAGTATGTCTCTGTCCTCCATGGGAAGACCTCCTGTTCTGTGTCAGCACGGGGCGGCAAAGCCCCCTAAAAGCGTTATTATTATATCATTCTGACGAAAATTTTTCAAAGTCTTTTTTCAGAAAACATTCATTTTTTTTGCGGCATGAGTGCGGAAGAAACGATTGCACATAGGGCTGTTTTGGCGTATACTGGCGGCAAAGAAGGCAGGTGTTTTTGAATATGAAATATTTTCTCTTTATCGGCGACGGCATGGCAGATAACCCCATCCCAGAGCGCGGCGGGAAAACGCCGCTGGAGCTGGCGGACAAGCCCCTCATCGACAAGCTCTCCCGTGGGGGTGTGCTTGGCAGCGTCGTCAACTGCCCGAAGGAGTTTGAGCCGGGGAGTGCCACGGCCATTTTGTCCATATTCGGCGTAGACCCGCTCGACTATTACCACGGACGCGGTCCCTTGGAGGCTGCGGCGCAGGGTATCGCACTGCGCGACGGCGACATGGCCTGTCGCTGTAACATGGTCGCACTCAGCGACGGGGACGAGTCCTACGCCGAGCGGCGCATTTTGTCCCATTCCGCCGGGTCTATCGAGGCGGAGGACTCCGACGCGCTGGTGACGGCGCTCTGGGCGAGTGAGGAGTTCGGCGCACTTGCCGAAAAATACGGCTGTGCGATATACCACGGCGGCTCGTTCCGCCATTTTATGGTGCAGTCCAACGCCGATATTGACGGCATACGCCTCATCCCGCCGCATGACCATCTCGGCGAGGTCATCGGTCCGCTGCTGCCCTCCGGCTGCGCCGACGCTGACGCGCTGCGCGAAATGCAGGAGGCCGCCACGCGCTTCCTTGACCACCATCCCATCAACGAGCGCCGCCGTGCGGAGGGCAAGCTCCCAGCCAACGGCGTGTGGTTCTGGGCGGAGGGTACGGCGGCCATCCTGCCCGATTTTGCAAAAAAATACGGTCACAGCGGCGAGGTCGTCTCGGCGGTGCCGCTGGTGCAGGGCATTGCCCGCCTCTCCGGGCTTCCTGCGCCCAGTGTGCCGGGGGCGACCGGCGAGATCGACACCAACTGGGAGGGCAAGGCGGAGAAGACCATCGACATCCTCTCGCGCTGCGAGTTTGCCTGCCTCCACATCGAAGCGCCGGACGAGTGTACGCACAACGGCGACACGGACGGGAAGATCCAGTCCATCTCGTGGCTGTCCAGCCGTGAGCTTGCGCCCATCCTCGACTGGCTTGACAGCTGCGGCGAGCCGTATCGAATCCTCATGCTCTCCGACCACAAGACCCTCACCTCCAACCGCGCCCACGACGGCGACCCCGTACCGTTCCTGCTGTATGACAGTCGTCGGACGGAGGGCAGCGGTCTCGATTATACGGAGAAAAACGGGCTTGCCACGGGCGTGTTCGTCGAAAACGGAACGGCGCTGATGGGGATGCTGTTCGATGCTTGAGCGGGCGTATGCGAAGCTGAATCTCTCGCTGGACGTGCTGGGAAAGTCGGACGACGGCTACCACGATATGCGCATGGTGATGCAGTCCGTTTCCTTTGGCGACGATATTGACGTCGAGCTGACAGACGGAGCTTTCACCATCGATCCGGGGCAGCCCTATCTTCCGGCGGATGGTCGCAACCTCGCCATGAAAGCGGCCATGCTCTTTCTGGACGGCACGGGAAAGGGTGCGCATATCTGCGTGACGAAGCGCAGCCCCGTGTGCGCCGGTATGGGCGGCGGCTCGTCGGACGCGGCGGCGGTGCTGCGGGCGCTCAACCGTCTGACAGGAGCGGAAATGAGCGAGGCGGCACTCTGCGCCACGGCGGAAAAGCTCGGAAGCGACGTACCGTTCTGCGTGGCCGGTGGGACGCAGCTTGCCGAGGGGCGCGGCGAGAGATTAAGCCCGCTGCCACCGCTGCCGGACTGTGCCATTGTCATCGCAAAGCCGTCCTTTTCCATCTCCACGCCGCAGCTTTTTTCCCGGATCGACGCACGGCGCAGCCGTATGCGCCCGGACACGGCGGGACTTTGCGCGGCACTGGAGGCGGGGCAGCTCGCCGAGGTGAGTCGGAGGCTTTACAACGTATTTG
>CAVIIB010000022.1:0-6165 GCA_963642815.1 Oscillospiraceae bacterium
CCAAGGCTCCCCTGAAAGGGGAGCTGGCAGCGGCGCAGCCGCTGACTGAGGGGTTTTTCCCGTCGTTATCGCAGCCTTCCAGAAAACCCCTCCACCGCTTGCGCGGTCCCCCTCCCCTTTCAGGGGAGGCTGGGGATTGGTGTTGTTTGCGGCGCACCCCTTTCAGGGGAGGCTAGGATTTGTGTTGTTTGCGGCGCACCCCTTTCAGGGGAGGCTAGGATTTGTGTTGTTTGCGGCGCACCCCTTTCAGGGGAGGCTAGGATTTGTGTTGTTTGCGGCGCACCCCTTTCAGGGGAGGCTAGGATTTGTGTTGTTTGCGGCGCACCCCTTTCAGGGGAGGCTAGGATTTGTGTTGTTTGCGGCGCACCCCTTTCAGGGGAGGCCGGGGATTTGTGGTGCTCACGGCGGCGGCCAAAGCTGCTCGTCGTCTACGACGGGGCAGTCCCCGTGACGTCTTGCTCTCATTTTCGATATGCCTCCGCCGCGTCGATGGCCTCACGCGCCGCCCGCAGCGTCGTCTCCGTCACGTTGTCGCCGCCGATCAGACGGGCAAGCTCCCGCGCCCGCCCCTCGCCGTCCAGCGGCTCGACCGTGGTATAGGTGCGCCCGCCGTGCTCGGCTTTTTCGATACGGTACTGGCTCGATGCCATGGCCGCGATCTGGGGCAAATGACTGATACAAAGCACCTGCTTCTGGCGACCAATATCCGCGAGCTTTTCCGCCACGCGGCTCGCCGCAATGCCGGACACGCCGGTGTCGATCTCGTCAAAGACCGCCGTGGGAATGCCGTCATTCGCGCCGAATACGTTCTTCAGCGCGAGCATGATACGGCTGAGCTCGCCGCCGCTCGCGATACGGGCAATAGAGCCGGGTTTTTCTCCGGCGTTCGCGCTCATGAGAAAGCGCACCGCGTCCGCGCCGCTTGCGCCGAGCTTTGTCTGGGTCAGCTCCACGGCGAAGCGCACCGAGGGCATGGACAGCTCCCGCAGCTCGCGCTCGACCTGCTCGCTCAAGCGTCCGGCTGCCGCCGTCCGCGCCGCCGTGAGCTTATCCGCCTCGGCGCGGCAGCGCTTTTCGAGGCGTTCCCGCTCCTTTTCAAGCCGCGCCAGCGCCTCCGAGGAGTCGTCCAGCTCCGCGAGGCGACGCTGCGCCTCGTCATAGATGGCGATAAGCCCCGCCGCGTCCGCCGCGTTATATTTCTTCTCCAAGCGCCGCAGCATGGAAAGCCGCGATTCCACGCGGTCAAATTCCTCCGGCGAAAAATCCAAGCTCTCGCGGAAGTCACGCACACGCTCCGCCGCGTCGGCAAGCAGCGCCGCCGCCTCCTTGAGGCTGTCGTCCGCCTCCGCCAGCGCCGCGCTCCAGCGACGGGCGCGGTCAAGCCAGCCCCGCGCCTCGCCGGTCAGGGACACTGCGCTGCACTCTCCGGCATACAGCGCCTCATACGCGCCGTCCGCCGCCTCACGCAGACGCTCCGCGTTGCGCAAAAGCTCCGAGCGCCGCTCCAGCTCCTCCTCCTCATCGGGGCGCAGCGCAGCCTTTTCAAGCTCCGCCACCCGCAGCGTGAGCGCCTCCACCGTCTGGCGGCGGCTCACGTCATTCTGCGTCAAGCGCTCGATCCTACGCAGCGCGTCGGTATATTCGCGGTAGCACACGGCATATTCGCCCGTGTCCACGCCCGCAAAGGCGTCGAGATAGGCGAGGTGTCGTCCCTCATCCAGCAGCAGCCGCCCGTCATTCTGACCGTGGATGTCCACGAGCAGCGCACCAAGCTGGCGAAGCTGCGACACGGCGACCGGCATTCCGTTGACGCGGGCCGAGCCGCGCCCGTCCGCCGTAATGCTGCGCTGGACGACAAGCTCCCCATCCGAACACTCCACGCCGTTTTCGCGGCACCAAGCCTCCGTCCCCTCCGGGTCGAACACAGCAGCCGCCACGCACCTGTCCGCACCGCTGCGCACAAGCTCGCGGCTGGTACGCGCACCCGCCACGGCATAGAGCGCGTCGATGATGATGGATTTGCCCGCGCCCGTCTCGCCCGTGAGCACGTTCAGCCCCGGCGAAAATTCCACGTCGGCTCGCTCCACCACGGCGATATTTTCAATGTGGAGACTTCTGAGCATTGTTTTTTAATTTCCGTAGGCGCGGCGAAGCTGGGAGCAAAGGCGCTCGGCAGCCGCCGCATTGCGCATGATGATGAGAACGGTATCGTCGCCCGCGATAGTGCCGAGGACGTTATCAAGCTCCATGCCGTCCAGCGCACTGCCCACGGCCTGTGCCAGACCGACCAGTGTGCGGATAACGACGGTGTGCAGCGCACAGTCAAAGGTCACGCAAGCGTCGCGGAATATGCTCTCCATGCGACGTGCCGCCTCGCTGTCCGCCTCAATGCCCGCCGGGGCATAGCGGTAGCTGCCGTCCGGGGCGACCTCTTTAATAAGGCGCAGCTCCTTGATGTCGCGTGAGACGGTGGCCTGCGTGCTCTGCACACCCCGCGCTTGCAGGGCTTCAAGAAGCTGTCCCTGCGTCTCTATATCCTGCTCGGAGATGATCTCCAATATCACGCTCTGTCGGGAAGTTTTCATGTTCGTTCTCCTAACTTTTCAAAGGCGGTATCATAAAAGCTCTTAGCGCCTGTCTGCACCAGAAGCGTCCTATATTTTGATTTGGTCACGACAACGCGGTCGCCGCTGCAAAGCTCGACCATGCCGCGCCCGTCCACGGACAGCACACAGCGCTTGTCCTCCAGCTCCTGCGGTACGACCGTCACGCGCCGCTCCGAGGCAAGCACGAACGAACGCGCCGCGAGGTCGTGCGCACAGATGGGCGTGAGCAGGATGGCCTCCGCTCCCGGCTCTACCAGCGGTCCTCCGGCGGACAATGAATAGCCGGTCGCGCCGGTCGGGCTGGAAACGACAATGCCGTCGCCGGAGAAGGTGAAGATACGGTCGTCGTCGCCGTAGGTCGTGAGGGTCACGTTCTGGACAATACCGCGTATGGCTGCGTCGTTGATGGCGGTGTCGGCGTGGATGAGCGTCCCGTTGCGGTAAAGCCGCACATCCAGCATCATGCGCGGCACGATAACACAGTCGCCCTCGGCAATGCGCAGGATCTGCTCCATGTCGTCCCGTCCAAGCCCGGCCAGAAAGCCCTTGTGACCGAGGTTCACGCCCACGAGCGGCACATCGGCATACATGACCTGCGGCGCAACGCGCAGTATCGTCCCGTCGCCGCCGAGGGTCACGACGAGGCTCGCGCCATCGAGCGCCCGTGCCAGCGGCGTTTCCTCCATGTCCTCCGCGTGACCGTAGAGCGGCGACACCAGCACATGGTAGCCCGCCGTCTCCAGCATTTCCTTCAAACGGCGACTGTATTCCAGCTCCGCGTCCCGCTTGACATTCGGACAAAGCACGATCGTTTTCATCCAAGCACCTCATGCGAGCGTTCCGCAAGCGCCGCGCAGTCGATGTCCGCGCCTTGCCCGCTTTTCGCCAGATATGCAAGATATTCGATGTTTCCCTCCGGCCCGCGCACGGGACTGAAATCCATGCCCAGCACGGCAAAGCCGCAGTCCGCCGCGTCCCGCAGAAAATTCTCCAGCACCTCGCGGTGCACGCCCTTGTCGCGCACCACGCCCTTTTTCCCGACCTTGTCGCGTCCGGCCTCGAACTGGGGCTTGACGAGGCAGACGACGCGCCCCTCCGCATTCAGCAGCGAGTACACCGCCGGTAGCACCAGCTTGAGCGAGATGAAGCTCATGTCCATGACGGCAAGCGACATAGCGACCGGGAACAGCTCCGGCGTAAGGCTGCGGGCATTCGTGCGCTCCATGACGGTCACGCGCTCATCCTGCCGAAGCTGCCATGCAAGCTGACCATAGCCGACATCCACCGCCCAAACGTGCCTCGCTCCGCGTTGGAGCAGACAGTCCGTAAAGCCGCCGGTGGACGCGCCGCAGTCGACGCAAGCAAGCCCCGCCGGGTCGATGGCAAACACGTCGAGCGCCTTTTCAAGCTTCAGCCCGCCGCGGCTCACATAGCGGGGCTTCTCCCCGCGCAGCTCGACGCCGGCGTCCTCCGCCACGGTCGTTCCGGGCTTCGTCTCCTTTTGTCCGTTGACGTATACCAGTCCCTCCATGATGAGCGCCCGCGCCTTTTCGCGGCTGTCGGTCAAGCCTTGCTCATATACACGCTGGTCAAGTCTCTGCTTTGCCATTGATAAGCTCCATCGCGACCTCGGCAATACCCTCGCCGTCCAGCCGCAGCATTTTTTTCAGCTCCTCCGGCGAGCCGTGTCCCACGATACCCTCGCCGAGGTTGACAAGTCGAACGCCGCGCAGCGATACCTGCTCCGCCGCCGCGGCACTCAATAGCTCCATGCCGACACAGCCGGACTGACAGGATTCCTCCGGCACGAGCAGTCGCCCCGTCTTGCGCAGGGAGGCGAGCGTTTTGTCCGCCCGCAAGGGCTTCAGCACATTGAGCTTGATGACTGCCGCCGACACGCCCCGCGCCTCCAAGCGTTCCGCCGCGTCCAGCGCGTCGTTCACGCTCACGCCGTAGGCGGCGATGGTGAGGTCGCTTCCGTCGCGAAGCTCCACACTGTCGCCCGCCGAGCGGTCAACACGAAGCTGTCCCTCGCCGCCGCGTGGATAGCGCACGGCCACAGGGCCCTCAATTTCATATATCGCCCGCCGCAGCATTGTCCGCAGCTCCGCGAAGTTGGACGGAGACAGCACGGTCATACCCGGCACGGAGGAGAGATAGCTCACGTCAAACGCGCCTTGATGTGTCTCGCCGTCGCGCCCGACGATACCGGCGCGGTCAACGCAGAGGACGACGTGCAGCCCCTGCAACGCGATGTCGTGAATGAGCATATCATACGAGCGCTGCAAAAAGGTGGAGTAGACGGCGAATACCGGCACAAGCCCCTGCCGTGCCATCCCCGCCGCCATCGCGCAGGCGTGCTGCTCCGCGATACCGACATCGAAAAAGCGTGAGGGAAAGCGCTCCTGAAAGCCGATAAGCCCCGTTCCCTCCATCATGGCCGCCGTGATGGCGACAATGCGCTCGTCCTTTTCCGCCAGCGCCGTCAGCTCACGCCCGAAGACCGAGGAGAAATCGTCGCCGGTATAGGGGAGCATACCGTCCTCGATACGGTAGCCGCCGACACCGTGATACGCCTCCGGCGCATTCTCCGCCGGAGTGTAGCCGCGTCCCTTTTGCGTGAGGACATGGACGAGGCAGGGACCGTCCTGCTCCCTTGCCCAGCGCAGCGCGTCCTCGACCTTTTTCTCGTCATGCCCGTCGATGGGACCGATGTAGTCAAAGCCGAAATCGTCAAACATATTGTCGGGCAGCACCCGCGCCTTGACCCATTCCTTGACGCGGTGAAGCCAGCCGTACAGCGCCGGTGCTTTTCCGAACACACGGCGAAACCATTTTTTGAAGCGGAGGTAGGCCGGACGCACACGAAGCCGCGCCAGCATATCCGCCACGCCGCCGGAGGAGGCGTTGATGGACATGGCGTTGTCGTTGAGGATAACGACCAAGCGCTCGCCGGACGCGCCCGCCTGTGACAGTCCCTCCATTGCAAGACCGCCGGACAGTGCGCCGTCGCCGATGAGGCACGCCACGTCATAGTCCGCACCCAGCGCCGTCCGCGCACGCGCCATGCCGAGCGCCACGGACACGGAGTTGGAGGCGTGTCCCGCGATAAAGGCGTCATGGACAGATTCGTAGGGCTTGGGGAAGCCCGACACGCCGCCGGTATGACGCAGCTTGGCAAAGCCCTCCTGCCGCCCGGTCAGCAGCTTATGCGCATAGCACTGGTGTCCCACGTCGAACACAAGGCGATCGCGTGAGGTATCGTAGACGCGGTGGATGGCGACTGTAAGCTCCACCGCGCCGAGGTTGGAGGCGAGATGACCGCCGGTTTTCGCCACCGTTTCGATGAGCGTTTTTCGTATGTCCGCGCAGAGCTGCTCCACCCCGGTATCATCCAGTTTTTTAACATCCTCCGGGCTATTTATCTTTTCAAGCAAAGCATACTCACCTTTTTTCAAATCTGGTTTATATCATAACAAAACGCACCCCGCATTGCAAGGTGCATTTTGCATATATTCAAAAATTTTTGCATATTTTATGTAAATCTATCCGCCAGCTT
>CAVIIB010000022.1:6175-23725 GCA_963642815.1 Oscillospiraceae bacterium
TGGTAAAAGCACGCAGAAACGCCGTGTCATCAAAGGTCTCCAGCGCTTCGAGCGCCGCCTCTGTATATGCAGCGACGCGGCGGGCGCATTCCTCCACGCCGAGCAGCGCGGCCAGCCCGTCCCCATCCAGCGCGTCGTCGCGTAGCTGGAACGCCATGCCGAGCTGTTCACCGTAGCGCTTCGCGGCGGATATTTGGGCTTCACCGGCTCCGGCTGCCGCCGCACCCATGGCACAGGCCGCAGCGATGAGCGCCGCCGTTTTGCCCTCGTCCGTGCGGAGCAGCGCCTCCTCCCCGGTCGCGCCGCTGAGGTCAAGGAGCTGACCGCCGCAAATGCCGGACGCACCCGCCGCCTCCGCCAGCAGCGCACAGCAACGCGCCTTTTCCGTCCCGCCGATGGGGGCGCGGCACACGGACGCGAACGCCTCCGCCTGCAAGCAGTCACCCGCCAGCGTCGCCACCGTCTCGCCGAAGGCGATATGACAGGCCGGCTTGCCGCGCCGCGTGTCGTCGTTGTCCATGCAGGGCAGGTCGTCGTGGATAAGCGAGTAGCAATGCAGCATTTCCACGCCGCAGGCCACATCGAGCACCGCCTCCGGCGCAGCGCCGCACAGACGACCAAGCTCCATGGTCAGCAGCGGGCGTATGCGCTTGCCGCCGGACAGCAGCGCGTAGCGCATGGCCTCACGCAGCCGGTCGTCGCCGGGGAACGCCTCCGCCAGCCGCGCCTCTATCCGGGCGCGGTATTCCTCCGCCCTATCCATTTTATTCATCCCATTCATCTCACTCAAAGGGAAGCTCCTCCGGGCTGCCGTCCGCGCTCTTGCGCAGCTGCACGACCCGCTGCTCTGCCTCATCCAGAAGGACGGTGCAGCGCTTCACAAGCCCCGTCCCCTCCTCGAAAAGTCCCAAGCTCTCCGACAGGGGCGCATCGCCCTTTTCCAGCAGCCGCACGATCTCATCAAGCCGCTGCAAGGACTGCTCAAAGCTCTTTTCCTCCGTCATGTTTCGACCTCCTGTACAATACAGCCGAGACGACCGTCCGGCAATCTCACGTCAATGGTGTCACCCACCGAGACCTCATCGGCACGGCGCAGCGTTTTCCCGTCCCGCTGCGCGATGGAGTAGCCGCGCTCCAATACCTTAAGCGGGCTTAGCGCGTCGAGCTTTGCCGCCAGCGTCGCGGCGGCGCGTTTTTTCGTTTCGAGCCGCTTTTCATAGGCGGACGCCAGCGCCGTGCGCCCGTAATCAAGCGCCATGCGCTTGTTGGCGAGATATACCTCCGGGTCGCGCAGCACCGGCCTTGCGGAAATATCCTCCAAGCGGCGTGTCAGCGTCTCCAGCTTCTTGCGCATGGCCTGTGACAGCCGTGCGCCGCGTCCGTCCAGCGCGTCCCGCAGCTCCATGCGGTCGGGCACGGCGATCTCCGCCGCGTTCGACGGCGTTGCTGCCCGCCGGTCGGCCACATAGTCCGCAATGGTCACGTCCGGCTCATGTCCCACCGCCGATATGACGGGTATCTCCGACTCATAGATGGCTCGCGCCACGCGCTCGTCGTTGAATGCCCAAAGATCCTCCATCGAGCCGCCGCCGCGTCCCGTGATGATGAGGTCGGCGACGTGCCAGCGGTTGGCATAGCGCAGCGCCCCGACGATCTCCGGCGGCGCTTCCACGCCCTGCACCCGCACCGGCAAAACGACGATCTTCGTCCCCGGCCAGCGCTTGTTCATCACGCGGATGATGTCGTGTACGGCAGCGCCCGCGCCGGAGGTGATGACCGCGACGGTCTTGGGAAAGGGCGGAAGCGGCTTTTTATGCTCGCGCTCGAACAGTCCCTCCGCCGCGAGCCGCGCCTTGAGCTGCTCAAAGGCGATTTGGAGGTCACCCGCCCCCTCCGGCATAAGCTCCGTCACATAGAGCTGGTACGCGCCGTCACGCGGGTATACGGACACGCGCCCCGCCGCCGTCGCCTTCATGCCGCTCTCCGGGCGGAAGCGCAGCTTCGACGCTGCCGAGCGGAACATGACGCAGCGTATCGCGCTGTCCGCGTCCTTGAGCGTGAAGTAGTGGTGGCCGGACGGGTAGATCTTGTAGTTGGAAAGCTCGCCCTTGACGCTCACGCGGGCAAGAGCGTCATCGGAATCGAGCAGGGCTTTGATGTGGTTATTGAGCTCGGAGACGGTCAGCGCCTGCTCATTCATCCCGCGTCTCCTGCGCCTCCGGCGTTTCCGGCACGGTGGCAGGCTCGTCCGCACCCGTCTCCGCCGTAGGAAGCTCGTTCCGTGCAAAGCTGCCCAGCACACCGTTGATGAACGCGACGACATCCGCGTCCTCATAGCCCTTGGCAAGCTCCACCGCCTCGTCAATGCTGGACGCGGCGGGTATGTCCGGCATATACAAAAGCTCGTACATTGCCTGACGCAGTATCGCGGCGGCGGCGCGGTCGATTCGCTCCGTGCGCCAGCCCTTGGCATAGCGGGCGATAAAGCCGTCCAGCTCCGCCCGCTTCTCGCTCACGCCGATGACGCTGCGGCGGATGAAGTCCATCTGCTTGCCGGGTCTATGGGTGTAGAGGATGTCCTCCGGCTCCATGCTTGCATAGTGGTCGGGCGCAAAAAAATCGTCCAGCGCCTCACCCGGCTCTACACCGGCGGCGACCACGGAAAAGCCAAGCTGGATGGCAAGCTCTCTCGCTGCTGTTCTAGTCATAGTCCTTTGTTTCCCTCATATAGCATAAGGAGCTCCGCGCAGGAGCCCCTTTGTTTTCCGGTCTTACGCCGGACGATCACTTGTCGAATGAGATACCCGTCACATGGACGTTCACAACGCAGTCCATTCCGGTGATGGATTCGACCTCGCGGCACACGGCATCCTGTACGCCGGAGGCGATCTCGGTAATGCTTCCGCCGTAGCTGACGTTGATAAGCACGTCGATGGTGACCTTGCCGTCAACAAACTGGCACTTCACGCCCTTGCAACCGGGCTTCCGACCGAAAAGCTCCACAAGCTCCGGCGTTGTCGAGCCACCAAGTCCGGCCACGCCCTCGACCTCGGTAGCGGCGGCGGCGACCATGACGTTGATAACGTCCTCGGAAATGTTGACGCTTCCTTTTTCAACCTGTTTGGTGATGTAGTTTTCTGCCACTGATATACACCTCCGATTTGCGCGGAAATTATATCACATTCGGCGGCAAATGAAAAGCCTTTTTTGCGACGCTTCCAATTACTCCTTTATCTCGATGATATTGAGCTGGCTCGGCTCATAGTCGGAGTTTGCCATCACCGTCTGGGTGATCTGGGCGACGGCGGCCTCAGCCAGTCCCTCCGACGGTGCGGGCACGGCCACGGTCACGCCGTCATCCGCCGCGAACACCACGCAGTCTGCAAAGTCACGCGCCAGCAGCTCCGTCTCCATCACGGACTCCGCCATGCTCCGCTGCGCCATCGTGTTGAGCTGGCGCATGGCCTCGTCTATCACGTCCTGCGAGGCATCCGTCCCGGCACAGGCCGTTTCGAGTAGCTGCATGGCCTCGTCACGGCTCTGCTGGCGCGTCAGCCGCGCTTGGGCAAAATACGCCGATACCGCGTCCCCTGCCTCCGCCGACACCGCGAGATACTCCTCTCCGGCGGCGGCCATAGCCTCGTCCTCCGCCTTGGCCATCGCAGCCGAGGCCGTTCCCCACTTGGCGTTATACGACCAGTTGAGGTAGACGGCTGCGCCTACGAACACCAGCACAGCGGCAAGGACAATGTTACGTTTCAAGTTTCTTCTCAAGGTATTCCCCTCCTAATCCGTTTTTAGCTGAAAGACTTGTATTCTGTCGCTGCCAAGCCCCGTGTAGCAATGCAGAGCCTGACAGATCGCCAGCCGCACGTCGGCGCTGTCCGCACCGGCGCATACCACCGCCGCGCCCTGCTCCGACAAAAGCAGGTGCAGCTCCCCCACGCCCTCGATCTGAGCGAGCAGCGCCTCCAAGCGCGTCTCCTCCGCCTCGACCTCCGCCGTCTCGCCGCGTCCGCTCGGCCACAGCAGCAGCGCAAGACCGAATACCGCCACGAGCAGCGCGTATTTCATGCCGCCGAGACCGGCCAGCGCCTTTTTCAAGCCCGCCATCGCTGCGCCTCCTTCGGAATACCGAGCCGCGTTTCTATTGCCGCCGAGAGCGCCGCATTATACGCCGCCTCGACCGTGGCGTACGCCGGCTGCCATACGCCCTCGTCCGCGTTCCATCGTGCCAGCACGCTTGCGCCGCCGACGGTGAGACCAAGCGCCTCCGCTTCGTCCAAAATATATGCCGCACATTCCCGCTCTATGAGCAGACGCTGCTCATTTTTTGCCGCCTCCTCACCGGCGGCGGTGAGCGCCTCGGCCTCGGCACGGTAATCGTCCAGCGCCGGAAGCAGCGTTCGCTCCTCGTCAAGCCGCAGCAGCGGCTTGAGCAGCGAGAGCATACACACGAGCGCACACACAAAGCGCGTCGCCTGCCGCACCCGCCCATGAGGGCACAGCGCGAGCGCGAGCGAGCTCAACATAGCCGCACCCGCCACGGATAAAAGCCAGCCCTTCATCCCGCGAGCGCCTCCGTGGACAGCACGACGGACAGGAATAACATCGCGCCGCCGCTGCCGACCAGCCCCAGCGCCATGCCGTAGGCCGTGCCGATGTCCCGCAGCAGGCCGGAGAGACGCCCCTCCGTGAATGGCTCCGTCACGGCGGCTGCCGCCTTGAACAGCAAATAATGCGCCCCCAGCGACAGCACCGGCTCTAAGCACACGCAGAGTATCGCCGCAAGCCCCACCGCGCCCACCGCGCCGCGCAGCAGCTCCGCCCCGGCGAGATAGGTCGCCGCCGCGTCCGACAATATGCGCCCCACGACGGGCAGCGCGGCGGACACCGCCGTCTTCGTAAGCTCCGCCGCCACCGCGTCCGCCCGCCCCGTGACCGCGCCCGTGACGGAGAGATAGAGGGTGAACGCCGTACAGAGCAGCACCATGGCGCTCGTACACAGCCAGCGCAGCACACTGACAGGACCGCCAAGCGCTCCCGCCGGAAGCGCCGCCCGCGCCGTTGCCGCCGCGACATAGGCATAGATGAGGGGCAGCACCGCGCCCGTGCCGACGGTGAGCAGCACGTCCATAAACAGGCAGCTTGCGGCATAGCGTGCCGCGCCGGAGGCTGTGTGACCGGCGGCTGCCGAGGCCGCCGCCACACAGGGCAGCAGGGCGCGTGAAAAATCGGAGAGGGTACACAGCGTCTGCTGCGCCTGTGTCAGGAAGCCGCTGACCGAGCCGAAGCAGCAGCCGGCCACGGCCAGCGCCGCACCGAGGCAGACATACTCCGGCGTTTTCCCGTCCGGCGCGAGCGCTCCTGCCAGCGAGCAGAGCAGCGTTACCGCCGCCGCCACCGCCGCGCCGGAGGCCGCCTCCGACAGCCGCGAGGCAAGCGAGCTGCGCAGCCGCTCCCATATCCGCCCCAAAAGCGTTCCCGCGTCCAGTCCCGCACTTATCTCCACCTCGCCGAGTATCTCCCGCGCCTCGTCGGGCAGCGCCTCCGTCACCGCGTCCGTGTCCACCGCCAGCGCCGGACCGGTTAGCAGCAGCGCACACAGCAAAAACCATAGCAGCCTTTTCATAGCATCCCGTCGATCATGGCAAAAAAGCTCTCCATCAGCGGCAACGCCGCGACCAGCGCACACACCGCCCCGCATATCTCCACCGCGCTTCCGGCGGCGGATTGCCCCGCGTCGGCGCATAGATCGGCTGTCAGCCGCGTCAATATGCCGATACCCACACATTTCATCACCGGCGCGACCACGGCGGCTGACAGCCCCGTGGTATCCGTCGCGAGCGCGACCATGCCGCGCAGTCCCTGCCCCAGCCGCGCCGCCAGCAGCAGCGTGAGTGCCGCCGCCGTGAGCGTCAGCGCGAAGCCCAGCTCCGGCACGTTCTTTTTCAGGACAAGCCCGATCACGGCGGAGATGAGCGCCGCCGCAGCCGCCTTTGCCAGAAGCTCCATGTCCTAGAAGTCGAACAGCGTGCGTATGAGCGCGAACAGCTCCGCGATCTGCTGCACGACCAGCACCAGCACAACGACCAGCCCCGCGATGGTCGTCATCAGCGCCTGCTCGTCGCGCCCGGAGCGGGTCAGCAGCAGATTGAGCACCGCCACCAATATCCCCACCGCCGCTATTTTGAATATCAGATCGACGTTCATGCCCACCTCTTACAGCATTACGATACCCAGCACCGCGCCCGCCGCCGTACCCAGCGCGATATACACGCGCCCGCTCTGCGCCGCCCGCGAGGCAGCCTCCGCTGCCAGCGCCTCCAGCTCCCTGCGGCAATGGGCGGCGGCCTCGGCCTGCTCTCGCGCTCCATAGCGTCCGAGCACCCGCCCAAACGCCGCCAGCGGCTCTCGCGCCGCCGTGTCCACCCCGTCCAGCGCCTTGTCCCATAGCACATCGAGGCTGCCCTCGTCCCGCATAAGCGCCGCCAGCCGTCCGAATAAAGCGCCGCCCGCACCCGGTGCCGTCTGCGCAAGCTCCTGCGCAAGCGCCGGTGTCGGTCTGTGGAAGCGCTCGATGGCATAGGCGGCCAGCGCCATTGCCCGCGCAAGCTCTCTTAGCTCCCGCACCCGTCCTCGCAGCCGTGCCGCCGCGCCGACTCCCCACAAAAGCCCGCCGAGGCTTATAAGCAGCGCACCCCACAGCCTCAAAGCGCCGACACCTCGTATGCCCGTTCGCCACCGCGCCGCGTGATACCGACCGCACGGCGGAACACGCCCGCCTCCAAAAGCCGTCGCAGCACCGGCCTTGTCCGCAGCGAATCAAGCCCGTCGGCGTGGACGCTTGCCAGCAGTGCCGTGCCGCAGCCGGAGGCCGCGAGCAGCGCCGCCGCGTCCGCGCTGTCCGTGATCTCGTCCATGGCGACGAGCTGGGGCGACATCGTGCGCACGAGCTGCAACACGGCCTGCGCCTTGGGCAACGCCGTCAGCACGTCCGTATGCTCGCCGAGGGCAAAGCCCGCGCCCGTCTCCGGCATACCGGCAAGCTCGCCGCGCTCATCCGCCACCGCCGCCCGCAGTCCGCTGTCCGACAGCCGCCGCACAAGCTCCCGCAGCAGCGTCGTCTTTCCCACACCCGGCGCGGAATAGACCAGCGTGGAGACAAAGGCGGGCTGTGTCAGCGCCGGAAATATCCCGTCGGCGCAGCCGCGCCGCTCGTGCGGGATACGGATGCAGACGGACGTAATATCCCGCAGCCCCTCGGCGCGTCCGTCGCGCATGACCGCCGTGCCGCATAGTCCGACGCGCAAACCGCCCTCCGCCATGATATAGCCGCCGCGAAGCTGGCTCTCCACAGACTGGAACGAGGCGCAACTCGCCCGCTCCAGCACCTCGCGCAGCGCCGCCTCCGTGACGGGCGCTCCCGCCGTCCGCCACTCCCGTCCGTCCACCGCAAGCGACATTGGTCGCCCCAATCGCAGCCGCAGCTCCTCACAGTCCGCGCCCACGGCCTCACGCGCCGCCACTCTCTGCGCCTCCGGCAACAGCCGCAGCGCCCGCTCATATCCCTCCATGCCTCCGGCCTCCTCTCACGGGACAAGTTTATGGCGCCGACAGCAGCGTTAGAACAGCTCCCGCCCGCCCGTTTTCGACCGGCAAAAGTCCTTGACATTATATTAAATTTTAAGTAACATAGTAACGTTTAGGGTCAATCGGAAACAGAGCCCGACCACAGGAGTCGGGTCACGGACAGCGCGGCAAAGCCGCTGTCTTAACGTAACAGGAGTAAAATTCATGCGAGAAATCTACACAAGGTATTGGGGACGTTATAAAAACTCCCTGCTTCTGACGCCGATCCTCGTCCTGCTGGAAACGATCGTCACGCTGGCACTGCCGACGCTGATGTCGAACATCGTGGACGACGGCGTTGCGATGAATGACAGCTCTGCCGTCATTCGCTACGGGGTCATTATGATCCTGCTGGCACTTATGAGCGCAGTGGCCGGTTGGTTTTCCACATGGCACGCCACCCGTGCCGCCAACGGCTTCGGCTCTAACCTCCGCGAGGCGTTGTACCGCCACATTCAGGACTTCTCCTTCGCGGACATTGACCGCTTCTCGGCGGCAAGCCTCATCACCCGCTGCACCTCCGACGTGCGCACGCTGCAAACCTCGGTGCAGATGATGCTCCGCACCTTCATCACCGCCCCATTCCAAATGATCGTCGGCGTCATCATCGTCATGGGTTACAGCTGGAAGCTCGGTCTCATCTATCTCTGCGCCATCCCGCTGCTGCTCGGCGCGGTGCTGACGCTCATGCGCGTCGTCGATAAGCTCTTTGACCTCGTGCAGAAAAAGCTCGACGCCATGAACGCCGACATTCAAGAAAACCTCATCGCCATCCGCGTCGTCAAGGCCTTCGTCCGCGAGCATTACGAGCGCGAGAAATTCCGCAAGGCCAACAACGAGCTGACGGCGGCCAACCTCCGCGCCGTGGGTCTCATCGTGATCATCGGCCCGATGGCCAACATTATTCTCAACGCCATCACCCTGCTGCTCTACTGGTTCGGCGGGCGTATGGTCGCCACCGGCGAGCTTCCCTCCGGTCAGCTTCTCGCCGTCATCAGCTATCTGACACAAATACTCATGAGCATTATGATGTTCTCGATGGTGCTCATGCAATACACACGCAGCCGCGCCTGTGGTGAGCGCATCGCGGAGGTGCTGGCCGCCGAGCCGGATATTGCCTCCAAGCCGGACGCGCAGCCGCGTACCATCACGCCGGGACATGGTCGTGTTGTGTTCGACGACGTTTCCTTCCGCTATCGGCGCACCGGCAGCGGCGAGGACGTGCTTCGCCACATCTCCTTTACCGCCGAGCCGGGTGAGACGGTCGCCATCGTCGGCGGCACGGGCAGCGGCAAGTCCAGCCTTGTGAACCTCATCCCCCGCTTCTACGACGTGTCCGGCGGCAGCGTGACGGTCGACGGCACGGACGTGCGCGACTGGCGCATTGAGGATCTGCGGCAGGGTGTCGGCATGGTGCTTCAGAAAAACGTCCTCTTTACCGGCACCGTCCGCGACAACCTCAGATGGGGCTGTGAGGACGCGACGGATGAGCAGCTCATTGCGGCGCTGCAAAGCGCACAGGCGTGGGACTTCGTTTCCGCCATGCCGCAGGGGCTTGACACCATGCTCACGCAGGGCGGCACGAACGTCTCCGGCGGGCAGAAGCAGCGCCTCTGCATTGCCCGCGCCATGCTGAAGCGTCCCGCCATCCTCATCCTCGACGACTCGACCTCCGCCGTCGACACCGACACGGAGAGCCGCATACGCGAGAGCTTCCGCCGCGAGCTTGCGGACACGACCGTCTTCATTATCGCCCAGCGTATCTCCTCCGTCATCGGCGCGGATAAGATCGTCGTGCTGGACGAGGGCAAGGTGGAGGCCGTCGGCACACATGACGAGCTTATGAAATCCAGCCGTGTGTACCGCGAGATCTATACATCCCAGATGGAGGAGGCGTTGAGCAATGGCTAAGAAATCGCTTTACCGTGAATTCCGCGAGCGTCTGGCCGTGGACTCCGTTGACACGAACGATGCCTCCATCTACCAGAACATCGCCAAGGGACCCGGTCCCGGTGGCGGACGCGACTTCCGCAAGCCCAAGGACACGAAGGGCACCTTCCTCCGTATCCTCAGCTACGCCGGAAAATACCGCAAGCTGTTGTTTGTGGTCGTGCTGTTCATGCTGATGTCCGCCGGCTGCTCGCTCGCCGCGAGCTACTATCTCAAGCCGCTCATCGACGACTATATCGTCCCGCTCATCACGCAAGAGCCGAAAAACTATCTCCCGCTGCTCGGACAGCTCGGCATACTCGCCGTGCTCTATCTGGCGAGCGCCGCCGCGAGCTACATCACCTCCCGGAGCTGCATGAAGATCGCCCAGTACAGCACCAACGCCATGCGTCAGGATCTGTTCTCGGCCTTGCAGGATCTCCCCATTCGCTATTTTGACGAGCACACCCACGGCGAGCTTATGAGCCGCTTCTCCAACGACGCGGACAACGTGCAGATGTGCTTGGAGCAGGGTATCGTCCAGTTCTTCAACGGCGGTCTTACGCTCATCGGCTCGGTCATACTCATGATCGCGCTGAGCTGGAAGCTCTTTATCCTCACGCTGGTCGTGATCGTGCTCTCGCTGCTGCTCGTCCGCTTTGTCGGCAAATACTCCAAGATACTCTTTAAAAAGCAGCAAGCCTCGCTCGGTGTCCTCAACGGCTACATCGAGGAGATGACCGACGGCCTCAAGGTCGTCAAGGCGTTCAGCTATGAGGCTCGCTCCAAGCAGCAATTCAGCGAGCTCAACGACGAATACCGCGACAACTCCATCTTCGCCAACTTCCTCGGCATGGTCATCATGCCGACGCTCGGTGCCGTCATGAATATCTGCTATGCGCTGACCGCCATGGTCGGCGGCTTTATGACCATCGCGGGCAACTTCACCATCGGCTCGCTCGGTGTCTACCTCAACTACACGCGCCAGATCGCCATGCCCATCAACATGATGTCGAATCAGGCCGTGAACCTCCTCTCCGCCATCGCGGGCGCGGAGCGTATCTTCGCCGTCATCGACCACCCCAGCGAGGAGGACGACGGCACCGTCACGCTCGTGACCGTGCGCCGCGCGGAGGATGGAACGCTCTCCGAGACCCAGCATGGCGAGCGCACCGGCCTCTGGGCGTGGAAGCTACCGCAGGCGGACGGCAGCTTCGAGTTCCGTGAGGTCATGGGCAGTGTGCGGCTTAAAAACGTGGACTTCTCCTATGTCCCCGGCAAGCGCGTCCTCAACAATATCACCGTCTGGGCCGATCCCGGACAGAAGATCGCCTTTGTCGGCTCGACCGGCGCGGGCAAGACGACCATCACCAACCTCATCAATCGCTTTTATGAGATCGACGACGGTCACATCTACTTTGACGGCATTGATGTCAAGGACATCAAAAAGGCCGCGCTGCGCCGCTCGCTCGGCATGGTCTTGCAGGACACGAACCTTTTCACCGGCACGGTCATGGATAACATCCGCTATGGCAAGCTCGACGCGACGGATGAGGAATGCATTGAGGCGGCTAAGGCGGCGAATGCCCACGGCTTCATCTCCCGTCTGCCGGACGGCTATAACACCTTCATCACCGGCAACGGGCAGAATCTCTCCCAAGGGCAGCGTCAGCTTCTCGCCATCGCCCGCACCGCCGTCGCCCGCCACCCCGTTATGATACTGGACGAGGCCACAAGCTCCATCGACACACGCACGGAAAAACTCATCGACCGTGGCATGGACAGTCTCATGGAGGGGCGCACCGTCTTCGTCATCGCCCACCGTCTCTCGACCGTCCGCAACGCGCAGGCCATCGTCGTCATCGAGCACGGTGAGATCATCGAGCGTGGCAGCCATGAGGATCTGCTGGCGCAGAAGGGACGCTATTACCTGCTCTATACGGGGCAGTCGGAATTGGATTAAGCTATGGAAAACGTACTCGTTATCAAGCGCTCGCTGCTCGCCTCTATCGTCGACCGTGACGGTCTTATCACCGGTCACGAGGCGGAGGTCATGCAGCTGGCACGGGAACACGGCTGCTTTATGCCGCGCCCTGAGGCGGAGCAGAACCCCGACTATAAGCAGATCATCCCCTATGTCGCCGTCGTGCGGCGGGATGAGGTCTTTGCCACGACGCGCCTGAGCAAGGGCGGCGAGGCGCGGCTGCACGGAAAAATGAGCCTCGGCGTCGGCGGTCACATGAACGAGATCGACCGCGAGGGCGATTGGCTCATGCACGCCCTGCGGCGCGAGGTCGATGAGGAAATTGCGCTGGACGACTTCGGCACACTCACACCACGCGGTCTCATCAACGACGACTCAAACGAGGTCGGTCGCGTCCACCTTGGCTTCTTCTTCACGCTCACGACCGGCGGCAGTGCCGCCGTGCGCGAGACGGAAAAGCTGGAGGGCGGCTTTGTCAAAATCGAGGCGCTGGTCTCGCTCTCCGAGCGCATGGAGACGTGGAGCCAAATCGTCATTCCGGAGCTTTCGCGGCTATGGAAATCTGGGAGACTCTAAGCGCGGAGTGCGCCCGCTGCGAGGGCTGCGAGCTTTGCCACACGCGGCATAAGCTCGTATTCGGTGTCGGCGATAAAAACGCCCGCCTCATGTTCATCGGGGAGGGTCCCGGCGAGCAGGAGGATCTGCGCGGCGAGCCCTTTGTCGGCCCCGCCGGTCAGCTTCTTGACCGTATGCTGGAGATCATCTATCTCCGGCGCGAGGAGGTCTACATCACCAACATCGTCAAATGCCGCCCACCGCGCAACCGCGACCCGCTTCCGGCTGAGCAGAACGCCTGTATCGGCTGGCTGCGGCGGCAAATCGCGCTGGTCGACCCGACCATCATCGTCTTTCTCGGGCGCATCGCCGCCTGCTATTTTCTCGGCAAGGATTTCAAAATAACGCGGCAGCACGGTCAATTCTACGACTGGGACGGGCGGCGCGTCATGGCGCTCTACCACCCGTCGGCGCTGCTGCGCGACCCGGCTAAGCGCCCGGAGACCTTCGTCGACCTGAAAACTCTGAAACAGGAGCTTGACAAATCAAATGCTTGACCTAAAACCCATCGAATTAAAGGATAAGGAATGGATAGACCGCCTCGTGGCCGAGGAGGATTCCCCCAGCGCCGACTTCAACTTCGGCAATATGTATATGTGGGACGCAAGCTTCCAGCAGGAGGTCGGTCTCGTCGGCGGGCGGCTCGTTGTCTGTCCGCGCTATGCCGAGCCGTTTTTCGCGTGGCCGGTCGGCGGCGGTGAGCTTGCGCCCGTGCTCACGGAAATGGCGGCACACGCCAAGGCGGAGGGCTGCCCCTTTGTGCTGCGCGGCGTGACGGCGGATAAGCTCCCGCTGCTCCACGCGCTCTACCCCGGTCGCGTCGCCGCGACGGAGGATCGTGACCTCTGGGATTATCTCTACGACAGCGAAAAGCTTGCCACGCTCTCCGGCAAGAAAATGCACGGCAAGCGCAACCACTGTAACCGCTTCGAGGCGGAAAACCAGTGGCACTACCGCGAGCTTACGCTCTCCGACCTGCCCGCCTGCAAGGAGCTTCTTGACTTCTGGATGGACGGCTGCGGCGAGGAGGCGCGTGACGGTATCGACAACGAGTATATGGCCATTGGTCGCGGCTTCTCCGACTATGAGGCGCTCGGTCTGGAGGGCGGCGTTCTCTTTGTCGGCGACAAGCTCTGCGCGTTCACCATCGGCGAGAAAATCTCCTCGGACACCTATGACGTCCACTTTGAAAAGGCGCTGTGGAACGTGAACGGCGCATACCCCATGATAAACCGCGAGTTCGTCCGCCAGATACGGCACAAGCACCCGGAGATATGCTGGATCAACCGCGAGGACGACACAGGTCGCGACAGCCTGCGCCAATCCAAGCTCAGCTACCATCCCGATCGGATGGTCGAGAAATATACGGTGGTGATATCCGATGTCTGACTATACGATTCGCCGCTTCCGTCCCGGTGACGAGGCGGCGCTCCGGCGCGTCTGGAAGACCGGCTTTGACGACACGGACGACTATTTGGACGCTTTCTTCGCCGCATTTGTCGGCGAGGATTCCTGTGTATTGGCCGAGGCGGACGGCATGATCGTCTCCGCCATGTATCTGCTGGACGGGCCCGTGCTCTTTCCCTACCGCCAGAACCGGCTGACCAGCGCCTACGCCTACGCGCTGGCGACGCTTCCCGAATATCGCGGACACGGCATTGGTCGCGCCGTTTTCCGCGCCGTGTGCGAGCTGGGGCTCGAACGCGGCTTTGACGCGGTGTGTGTCCTCCCTGCCGAGGAGGGACTTTATTCCTTTTATGAGGCGGGCGGCGCGACGCGCCAGCTTTCCGCCGTGCGCGAAATCGAGTATGGCGCGGAGCAGCTTCGCAGCCTCCCACGCGGTCTTTGCGCCCGCATTCCCGTCGAGGAATACGCCGGTATACGCGAGTCACTGCTGCACGGCGAGGCGCACGGCGCGATGCCGGAGGCATTTTACCGCTGGCAGGAGATGCTCTGCGAGCGCTATGGCGGCGGGCTTTTCGTGCTGGACGGCGGTCTGGCCGCCGCCGAGCTGGACGGCAACATCTGCCATATCCATGAGCTGCTGCTGCCAAACGGCGACGAGACGGCGGCTGCCGCAGCAGTCGCGGCCTTTTGCCGCGCCGAGCGCTATATCGTCCGCGCCCCGGCATTTTGGGACGGTCCCGGCACGGTACGCCGCCATATGCTCGCCCGCCTCCGCACCGAGCCGTCATTCTACCTCCCCGACGACCTCTGGTGGGGCTTCGCGTTCGACTGAATAAGCACTTGACCACAAAGCCTCCGTCAAGAGGAGTGCGAAAAATATAGGTTCTAGAATAAATGTTGAGGGTCGCACCGGATGAGGGGGGACCACGCCCAACATTTTTTCTAGAACCAAAAGAACACCATCCGTGACAGGGTGGTGTTCTTTTCTTTCGTCACTAGCACTTGATCCTCGGCTTTTCTGTTGGCCGCATTATAATAAGTTAAAATCCGATATTTTCTCCTTCTTCCAGCCCATGTCCTTTGCCCATTCCAGCAGCTCCTTTTTTTGCTGCTTTGCGTCTGCACACGCATCCGCATCGGTCAGGCTGTCCATATCTGGATTGATGGCGCGAAGAAATTCTGCATATCCGTTTAAGCCGCCAACATCGTCCAGAAGCATCTCCCCATCCTTTGCTATCAGCACCGGGCGGTAAGTCTCTCGACACTTTACATTGGCTCTGTCCAGCTCCGTCTGCGTAACACGACCGCTCTCCACCAGATCCGGACAGTTTTCACTGGCTGTAATCTTAATACGCCACCCATCGCCGAAATCGTATTCATATAGCAATGTGTCCGTACACGGAATAGGCATCACCTGCCGCAAGGGTGAATCGTTCCGTGCGGCGATGACGTTATGAATAGATTGCCTCAAGCTGCGATACATCTCCGTCGCTGAATGGCAAATACTATCCTCTACCGCTTTTTTCTCCTGCTCATCACACAGTTCCGGCAATTTATCTTGCCCCGGCGCCAGCACAAAGCACAGCGGCAGCCGTTCCAATAGCGCAAAGGGATTCTGCTCAAATATCCATCTGATACCTTCCGCCGGTATATCCTCCGTTTCCACACACTCTATCCTATGCGCTGTGTTCTGATGAAGCGGCTTCGGTTTACCGGCTCTTACTGGCTGCACGGAGGTCAGAAATTCATCGCCGTCAGGCCGATCACCCTGCCGCTCATACAGTAGGTAATACTCCTCCTCCATATCCAGCTGCATCATGCTTTCCCAGCAGGAGATAAGCCCCTCGCCTTGACACTGTGACAGATAAGGCCCTGTATATTTCTTCCGTAGCCAGTTCTTAAAGCTGCCACCCTGATAGTCATCTGCCCAAAACTGGTCATCTTCATCCATAAGAGGTGAGCGGAACAGAATGCCAAGCATGACAGTCCAAGTCGTCAGCGTATTACCGCTCATTTCTAAAGTACGATCATTCGGCAGAGTAAACTGGTGCAGATGGGAATTCCCCCAACCAAACGCCCGCTGAATGACATAATGCAGCGCATACAGAGGTATGTCACTAGGCACTACCACATCTCGACTGATCCTGTCCCCATACTGAACACCGCCATATTGGCGCAAAGTCTCTTTCACATCATCGGGCTCATAATCTGAGTACAACTCCATATGTAGCCGCATAAGCTCTAGCGGCTCCGGCGGGAGACGGTCTCCGGCGATTTCCTCCAAGATACGTGCATCTCGGCTTCCCAGAGCGCCGAGGAAGTGGCCCAATTTATGTCGTAGCTCGTCAAGCTGCTTCTGTTCGTCTGCGGTCAGATTCTCTTTGGCTTCCAATTCGTCGAGCCTCTTCCTTTTTTCCTGCACCTCTTTGTTGAAGCTCTCAATCTTGTTTCTTAGTGCCTCCACATTGGCATTTTTCATCTTTTTTCGGGGCTGCTCTCGGTCTCCCTCCACATCGGCCCATGTCGAACGATGCGGTCTGTGATAGGTCTCACGGTAGGACATTTGAATGTCCTTTTGCCATTCCTTCTCCTGCATATTTCCTCCTAACCGGCTTTGTTTCGCCGCTTGCCTTTCCGTTTTTTTCTTTGTTGACGCTTGACCGCGAGATATTCTTTGCTCGTATGCCCGGTAGCTTCGAACTTTCGCTGTATGCTGCGAGGGGTCAAGGGAATTGTCAATCTTGTCTTCATAAGGGAGCGACATGGATACAGTGGCCACAGACACACCCAGCTTTGCCGCTATTTCCTTGATTCCGAGACCACGTGCTCTAAGCTCCACAACCGATTGTGTGTGCGGCATGACAAGCTCCCCCATCGTCACGAGAATCTTCCGCACCTTGTTTCGACTGATAGCAAAATGTGTGGCTGTATCACGAATGGAGCCGTTCGGTTCTTTCGGCGTTTTTGTATGGCGAAAGTACGCCGCCACTTTCCTCATAAAGGCTTTATCTTTTTCTGAAATTGGCATGAACAACCCCCTTTTGTTTCACAGTTAGACATATCATGGCACAATTATAGCGTGTGAGATTCCTGTTGGCAAGAGGTTTTATAGGTGCCGTCGCGCTGTGAGGTCAAAACTTAAACGTATCCTTTATCCCGCACCACTTTTGATCCTTCTCGCTCAGGTTCAGCGGCGTGCCGTCTACTGTATAGCCGTCCGCGCCAGCATTTCCCTTATACTCGCCCTCCAGCTTCGGCCACGCAATGCCGATCTCCGGGTCGTTCCACGCCATGCCGCCTTCGTCGTTCGGATGGTAGAAGTCGTCGCATTTATAGCAGAACTCCGCAACATCGCTCAGCACGAGAAATCCGTGTGCAAAGCCTCTCGGAATGAGAAACTGCTTTTTATTCTCCTCCGTGAGCAGTTCTCCATGCCATTTGCCGTATGTAGAGCTTCCGCTGCGCAGATCAACAGCCACGTCAAAAACCTCGCCTTTGATAACTCTCACGAGCTTCGTCTGCGGATACTGCTTCTGGAAATGCAGTCCGCGCAGCACGCCCTTGGTGCTCATGCTCTGATTATCCTGAACGAAGGTAATATCCAACCCGGCTTCCTTCATATCACGTCGGCTATACGTCTCCATGAAGTAGCCGCGGCTATCTCCATGAACGGCAGGGGTAATGACGCAAAGGCCCTCAATGCCGCTTACATTTTTCTCTACAACAATCTGTCCCATGTCACAGCCTCGCCTCCTCCAAGTATCTTTTTACCGCGTCTTTCCAGTCAGGCAGCGGCGTAAAGCCCATCTCTATCAAGTTGCTCTTATCAAGGCGGCTGTTAAACGGACGCGCCGCTTTGCTCAAGCCGTACTCCGCCGTGGTCACCGGAATGACTTTCGTCTTTAATCCATACTGCCGGTAGAATTCGCAGCAGAAATCATACCAGCTGATATATCCACCCTCCACAGCTTCGCTGTTCGTCG
>CAVIIB010000023.1:0-23145 GCA_963642815.1 Oscillospiraceae bacterium
GATTAACAACAGGCCTCGAAAATGCCTCGGCTTCCTCTCTCCAAACGAATTCATCACCCATGTGTTGCACTTGGCTTGACAATCTGGGGAGCCATAGGCGCTACCGCATCCGTGCGGTTTCTTGACATTTTGAAAACCGCGCCGCAGGGTCTGCGGCGCGGCGTGGTTCTTCTATTAGAGCGCTGCCTTGGCCTTTTCGCAGAGGGCGGTAAAGGCGGCGGGGTCGTGGATCGCGGTCTCGGAGAGCATTTTGCGGTTCATCTCGATTCCGGCGAGCTTCAGACCGTGCATAAAGGTGGAATAATTCATGCCGTTGAGCTTGCAGGCGGCGGAGATACGGGTGATCCACAGCTTGCGGAAATCGCGCTTGCGCTGCTTGCGGCCAATGTAGGCGTAGCGCAGGGATTTCATAACGGCCTGATTCGCCATCTTGAAGTGGCGGGACTTGCTTCCCCAATAGCCTTGGGCCATGCCAAGGATCTTATTTCTTCTCTTGCGCGTCATCATCGCGCCTTTGACTCTAGCCATTCGTCTTCAGCCTCCTTATTTGTACGGGATCATGCGCTTGATCGCATCGACATTGGTCTTGTCGGCGTAGGCTTCCTTGCGAAGCCCTCTCTTGCGCTTGGTGGTCTTTCCGTGGCCGTTGAGCAGATGGCTCTTAAAAGCGTGAGCGCGTTTGACCTTGCCGCTCTTGGACAGACTGAAACGCTTTTTGGCGCCGCTGTGGGATTTCAGTTTCGGCATTTGCTTATATCTCCTTTGCTTTTTCTTGCTGCTTCTTTGCGGGGGTCTGGGGCTTCGGGGACAGGAATTCGGTCATGAGGCGGCCTTCGAGCTTCGCACCCTTATCGAGGGTGGCGATCTCGGCGCACTGGGCGGCAAAGCGCTCCAGCAGCGCACGACCAAGGTCGGTATGCGCCATCTCACGACCGCGGAAGCGGACGGTCACCTTCAGACGGTTGCCCTCCTGAAGAAATTTCTGTCCGTTGCGCAGCTTGACCATGAAGTCATTGTCACCGATGGAGGGAGACATTCGTATCTCCTTGACCTCGACGATATGCTGGTTTCGCCGCGCCTCCTTTTCCTTCTTCGCCTGCTCAAAGCGGTACTTGCCGTAGTCCATGATCTTGCAGACGGGAGGATTGGCGGAGGGGTTGATCATCACGAGGTCGTATTCCTTCTCCTCGGCGATGCGCATGGCTTCCTCGCCCGTCATCACGCCGAGCTGGTTTCCGTCCTCTCCGATGAGGCGCACCTGCGGCGCGGTGATTTCTTCATTGAGTTGGTGTGTGATAGCGGCTATTGGACGGCACCTCCATATTCTGATTCCTAAAGCCCTGCAAAAAGCGCGGATACAGAGCTTGTATCCGCGCAAAACATACATATCCAAGGGATAAGATGGTTTCGGCACCGGCGCACCACTGTGGCCGGGCGAGGACGGATACCAACTGCGTCCTGCTTTTTAGCTTACCCACTATATCACCGCTTCGGCGGCGTGTCAAGCATTTTCGTTCCCTTTTTCCATTTCCATGGCGAGCTTCACCAAACGGCTCGTGCCGAGACGCTCCGCACCGAGGGCGAGGAAATCCTCCGCGTCCGCAAGCGTCTTGATACCCCCGGCGGCCTTGACCTTGACGGCGGGGTCACAGCACTCGCGCAGAAGCTTCACATCCTCGCGGGTCGCGCCGCCGGTGGAGAAGCCCGTAGACGTCTTGATATAGTCCGCGCCGGAGGTGGATACGATGGAGCACATCATGCGCTTTTCCATGTCGTCGAGCAGGCAGGTCTCGATGATGACCTTGAGGATGTGGCCGCGAGTGAACTCGCGCACCTGCCGTATCTCCTCAAAGACCTCCTGCCAGCAGCCGTCCTTGATCATGGCGATGTTGGCAACCATGTCGATCTCGTCCGCGCCGTTGCGGATGGCATCCTGCGCCTCGAACGCCTTGGTCTTGGGCGTGGCGTAGCCGTTGGGGAAGCCGATGACCGTGCATACGGCCATGTTGTCGCCCATATACTGCTTCGCGCCGTGGACGTGGCAGGGCGGTATGCAAACCGAGGCGCAGCCATAGTGCATGGCCTCGTCGCAGAGCCGGCGGATCTCGTCCGCGCCGGCATCCACGCGCAGCAGCGTGTGGTCACAATGCTTGAGAATGTCCTGAATGTTCATAAATGCCTCCCAATGACGCATAGGTTTTTGTATCAATAATGCGAGGTGTTACCATGGAGGAAGTCGTCAATCTCGTCCGGCTGTGCGGCACGGTGGCCGATGCGCCGGTATTTTCCCACGAGAGCCGTTCGATACGCTTTTATTCGTTCCCGCTCACCGTCCGCCGTCTGTCCGGCGCGGCGGATACCGTCAATATCATCCTGCGCGAGAGCCTGCTTGCCGAGCATACGCCCGTTCCCGCAAGCCGTCTCACCGTCCACGGTGAGCTGCGCTCGTTCAACAACAAAAGCGGTGTCGGCGCAAGGCTCGTCATCACCGTGTTCGCACGGGCGCTTGAAGCGGGCGACGAGCGCGACGAGAACAGTGTGGAGCTTTGCGGGACGGTGTGCAAGCCGCCCATCCTGCGGCGCACGCCGCTCGGACGCGAGATATGCGACATCATCCTCGCCGTGCCGCGGCGTTACAGCCGCAGCGATTATATTCCGGTGATATGCTGGGGCACGGAGGCGCGGAACGCGGCGCTTTGTCCCGTCGGGGCGCGGCTGTGTGTGCGCGGACGCATCCAGAGCCGCCGGTACACGAAGCTGCTCGACGGCGTTCCCATGGAGCGCACCGCCTTCGAGCTCTCCGTCAGCGAGCTTTTGTCCGTGTAAGCACCAGCCAAAGCCTCCTCTGAACGAGAGCGCCGCAAACACCACCAATCTCTGCCTCCCCTGAACGAGAGTGCCGCAAGCTACTACCAATCCTTGCCTCCCCTGAAAGGGGAGGGGGACCGCGAAGCGGTGGAGGGGTTTTCTGGAAGTCCGCACGTCCCAAGAGAAACCCCTCAGTCAGCGGCGTTGCCGCTGCCAGCTCCCCTTTCAGGGGAGCCTTGGGGGGTACTGTGTGACTTTTCCTCTTTTTTTATAATTATAAAACCATACGCCGTCGCTGTCAAATAGATTGCAATCCTACCGCCGACAAGTTATTATATAGGTATGAGTATTTTGACGGTCGATGCATGGCGGCGCTTTGGCTGCCGGAAAAGCGAAAACGGCTGGCGCTTCCGCGTCTGGGCTCCCAACGCCCGGCGCGTGGCGCTGTGCGGTGATTTCACCGGCTGGGCGGAGCGTCCCATGACGCGCCGCTCCGACGGCGTATGGGAGTGCCTCGATACCGAGGCCGCGCCCGGCGACATCTATAAATATGCCGTCGAGGGCGCAGACGGCGTAAGGCGCATGAAGGCCGACCCCTTTGCGCTCCACGCCGAGACGGGACCCGCCACCGGCTCGAAAATATGGGACATCGGCGGCTTTGACTGGTCGGACGAGCCGTGGCTGCGCCGCCGTGCGCGAGCGGACATACACCGCGAGCCGATGAACATCTACGAGCTGCACCTCGGCTCATGGCGGCGCTCGCCGGACGAGGTTTATCCCAACTACCGCGCCATCGCGCCGCGTCTGCGGGACTACTGCTTGAAAATGCACTACACGCACGTCGAGCTGCTCCCGCTCACGGAGTACCCCTTTGAGGGGAGCTGGGGCTATCAGGTCACGGGCTACTACGCCCCCACCAGCCGCTACGGTACGCCGCAGGATCTCATGGCGCTCATCGACTGCCTCCACGGCGGCGGCATCGGCGTGATCCTCGACTGGGTACCGGCACACTTTCCCCGTGATGAGCATGGTCTCGCCCGCTTTGACGGCACAGCGCTGTTTGAATACGCAGACCCCCTCTTGGGCGAGCACCCGGAGTGGGGCACGCTCGTGTTCGACTACGCAAGCGCCGACGTGCGTCACTTCCTCATCGGCTCGGCCATGTTCTTTTTGGAGCAATACCACCTCGACGGCATACGCTGCGACGCGGTAAGCTCCATGCTCTACCTCGACTATGGCCGCACGGCGGGACAATGGCTGCCCAACCGCGACGGCGGCAACATCAACTATGATGCCCGCGACTTTTTGCGCGAGCTCACCTCTTACATCCGCGAGCATTGCCCCTGCGCGGTCAGCATTGCGGAGGAATCCACCGCCTATCCCCATGTCACCGCCCCGGAGGGGCTTGGCTTTGACCTCAAATGGGACATGGGCTTCATGCACGACACGCTCGACTATTTCGCGCTCGACCCCTATTTCCGCAGCGGCTCGCATGAAAAGCTGACCTTCTCCATGGTCTACTGCTTCTCCGAGCACGGCGTTCTCCCCTTTTCCCATGACGAGGTCGTCCACGGCAAGCGCTCCATGCTCGACAAAATGTATGGCAGCTATGAGCAGAAATTTGCGACCCTGCGGGCGCTGTTCGGCTTCCAGTTCGCCCATCCGGGCAAAAAGCTCAACTTCATGGGCGCGGAGCTGGGGCAGTTCATCGAATGGGATTACAAGCGGGAGCTTGATTGGTTTCTGCTCGACTACCCGCTCCACGCCGCCATGCAGCGCTGGTGCGCCGCGCTCGGCGCGGTGTACGCCGCCCACCCTGCCCTGTGGCACAGCGACGACGGCTGGGACGGCTTCCACTGGCTCAACCCGGACGACCGCGAGCGCAGCTCCGTGGCGCTGCTGCGCCTCGATGCACAGGGGACGGAGCGCATCGTCTGCGCGTTCAACTTCACGCCGCAGCCGTGGTCGTCGTTCTGGATCGGACTTCCTGCGGCGGGGCGGCTCGTTCCGCTGCTCAACTCCGATGACACGGCCTACGGCGGCTCTGGTGCGCCGTTTGAGGTAGTTTCCGGCGAAAAGGCCGCGTTCCGCGAATATGATTATCGCGCCGTGCTGTCCCTGCCGGGGCTTTGCGCACGGTATTATATCTTTGAGGAGGAGACGCCATGACCCAGAGAGAGAGAAAACGCACGCTCGCCGCGCAGCTCGCGGCAAAAAGCCTCGACCGGCCGAAGATACTGTTCGCCGCCTCGGAATGTGCGCCGCTCGCCAAGACCGGCGGTCTCGCCGACGTGGTTGGCACGCTGCCGCGCTATCTCAACGCCCTTGGCTTCGATGCCCGCGTCATCGTCCCCTACCACCGCGTCATCAAGTCCGCATGGTCGGAGAAGGTCGAATATCTCTTTTCCTTTGAGATAAAAATGGGCTGGCGCACACGCTTTGTCGGCATGAACAAGCTCATGCTGGACGGGCTTACCGTCTATCTTGTGGAGAATGACGGCTATTTCTCCGGCCCGATCTACGCGCCGGGCGCGGAGTGCGAGCAGTACGGCTACTTCACCCGCGCCCTGCTCGAGGCCTGCGAGCGGCTTGACTTCGTGCCGGACGTTATCCACGCCAACGACTGGCACACGGCGCTCATCCCGCTCCTGCTCAAAAGCCAGTATACCGACCACCCCATCGGACGCGCCAAAACGCTGCTCACCATCCACAACATCGCCTATCAGGGGCTATGCTCCTTTGACTTCACCTCCGACTGGATGAGCATTGACCCCGGCTGGAGCTGGGCGCTTGAACGCTACGGCGACCGCGCCGACTTCCTCAAGGCCGGCTGTGTCCTCGCCGACCGGGTGAACACCGTCTCGCCCAATTATGCCCGCGAGATCACCACGCCGGAATACGGCGAGGGGCTGGACGGCGTGCTGCGTGAGCGCGGCGCGGCGCTCGGCGGCATTGTCAACGGCGTGGAGGGCAAGGTCTGGAACTGCGCCAAGGACAAGCAGCTTCCCGCCCGCTACAGTGCCAAGGATCTCTCCGGCAAGCAGGTCTGCAAGCAGGCGTTGCTGGATGAATTTGGTTTCGACGGCGGCATGGAGCGCCCGCTCTTTTCCATGGTCTCGCGCCTCGTCGAGCAAAAGGGCATACAGCTCGTCATCGACGCGATGGACGCGCTCATGGCGGAGGATATGAGCCTGCTCATCCTCGGCAACGGCGAGCGCGGCTATGAGGACTTTTTCCGCGCCGCCGAGGCGCGTTATCCCGGCCGTGTCCGCGCCGTCATCGGCTATGAAGAACCGCTGGCACACCGTATCTACGCCGGAAGCGACTTCTTCCTCATGCCGAGCCGCTTCGAGCCCTGCGGCATAAGCCAGCTTATCGCCATGCGCTACGGCACTGTCCCCATCGTCCGCGCCACCGGCGGTCTGCGCGACACGGTGCAGCCCTATAACCGCTACACCGGCGAGGGCGACGGCTTCTGCTTCGACCGCTACGACGCGGAGGATATGCTCGGCGCTGTCCGCTACGCGCTCGCCTGCTGGCCGCAGCCGGAGGTCATGGACGGTCTGCGCCAAAGCTGTATGTCTCACGACTTCGGCTGCGACGCATGGGCATACGAATACGCTATGCTTTATCTCGATATGCTGTAAGATAACGCGAGCCGCTGCATTTCGCAGCGGCTCAACAAACAAGGCGGCTGCCGAAGCAGCCGCCGTTTGCAGTTTATTTGTTACTCTTTCGGCGGTTGCAATCCGCACAAAGCATTTGACAGTTTTCAGCGCTTGTTTTGCCACCCTTGCTCCACGGGGTAATGTGGTCAGCCTGCATTTCTTCGATTTCGTAATGCTGACCGCATTTTGGGCAGATCCCCTTTTGGCGCTCGTATGCCGCTCGCGCCATCTCTGGCGAAAACGCCCGAATGTTCAAATGCCTTTCCTGACCGTCAAGCAAATACTCGTAAATGCCCTTTTGATTTGAAATGTAGCCGTTTCTGTAATCCTCTATCAACTCTACAATGCGGGCTTCAAGGGCTTTTGGGTCGTGCTTAGCCATTCCGTATTTATTATAATAAATCCCCCAATCCAGTCCCTTCATAAGCTTGCTGCGATAGTGCGGAAAAGTCGCCTTTACCCAGCTGATAACAGACTGAAAATAAAGCCACAGTTCGTTGCAGTTCGTGTCATGCTGGTGCATTGACATATAATCTTCAATTTCAATGCCGTCACGTGCAGCGATCCACTTCAAAGCGGTTTCAAGATAGTCTTGGCGGATTGCAGAGCCACTCAAATAGTCACCGGCAATTTGGTAGGCTGGACACATGGTTTTACTAAAATATTTTTTGGCTTCTGTCAACCATTCGCCCGTATAGATTGCATTGCGCAATTCCTGATCCTCTAGCTGTTCGCCCCCTATATTGATGATTTTGAACCAATCAAGTTTTTCTCTGTCGGTTCCCTCGCAAATGTAAATCATCAGGGGGTAGTCTAAAATTTGGTCTTGCTCCGTCGTCGTCAGATTTCCAAACTTTCGCGGCATACCGTCCAACATTACAGAGAATTCGTCTGTAGCATATTGACAAACGCTGATAGTGCGCTGTTGCCCGTCCAGCACTTCAAAGCCGCCATCGTCGCTCTTTACCCAATACATAACATTCAAAGGGAATTGCTTTGTAATAGTTCGGATAACTTCGTCACGCTGTTTGTCCTTGTAAATGAATTCGCGCTGAAATGCGGGTCGAATGTTCAGCTTGCCGCCATATCCGACAACGCCATTTTCCGCGCTGTCCACATATCCGGCAACAACGTCACGGACAGGTATTTCATGCAGGTTAATTTTCATTAGAGTTCACCTGCTTTCGTTGTATTAGTATACGGGCATAAAGTTGTTTGCCGTTTAGCATAGCCTTTGCAAAATCGTATTCATTTGCACTGCCGCTGTTAAGAACCCCAATGATGGAAAATTGCTTGGGGTTGTGCTTTGTCATAAAAGTTATAGGTACGCCAATAACCCCGTAGTAATCGCAAGGAATATCCAATGTTTTGCTAACCTCTATTGCGTCATAGTTATTATACTTAGGATATTTTTCTGGCGTATATTGTCTAAACAACGTCATATCTTCATGGCGGCGTTCAGTATCAAGGTTTGTATACCAGCAGATATTGCCCATTCTACGCCACTTTTGCCCGGTTTCATCGATCTTAAAATCTGTTTTCTTTTCCTCGTAACTGTCAGGGACTTTGAACCAATAATGTCCACTGTTACAACCGAGCCATACTTTGTCTGTCATGAATAAAGGCAGAATTTCTTTATACTTGACAGCATTAAGATTCCCAATAATTAAAAAATCCTTATTATGCTGCATTAGCAACGCCATATAATCGCGGAACAGTGAAAAGGGCGGGTTAGTAACTACAATGTCGGCTTGTTTCAGTAGTCCTACACATTCGGGGCTGCGAAAGTCGCCGTCCCCGTCCAGCAGCGTCATGGTGTCTTTCTTGTTGCGCATGAGATATTCAACGTCTGAAAGGTCTATGCGCCCGTCTCCATTTTCGTCTGTGACTTCGGTGATTTCCACCTTGTAAGGCTTATGCCCACTTTCTTCCTGATGTGTGTGTGTGTGTGTGTGTGTGTGGTGGGGCACTGGGTTTAGACAACCTAAAAGAAAGTTGACCGCCCTTGTCAACATAATACTGGAATTCGTCTCCCACAATGGGGGATGTCGCGTAGCAGGTCGTAATAAGTTTTTTTAGTCCCAGCGCATTGAAGCTTATAGCGAAGTATTTGAAGAAATTACTTTCGTATGGGTCATCACAGTTACAAAGAACAGTCTTGCCCCTAAAATGCGCTTTGTAGTGCTTCAATTCGTTTTCTACAAGTGAAAGTTGAGTATAAAATTCATCCTGCTTGTTTCGTGCAGAATCGTTGAGGTTGCTGTTTCCCGCCATATTATTCGCCGCCTTTCCTAATTTCTACAATATCGTCAAGCCCGTATTCCATAGCAGCGGCAATCCGCGCCAGCGTGTGAAAGAAGTGCGTTTTTCCGAGCTTACGCCATACTATCGCCCCCTTTGGCACAAGGACACCGGGGCAATGTTGTTGACAGTCTGAGCCGCTGCATCCGCAGCGGCTCGTGCTTATGCGTTTATTCGTTCACGCTTCGGGGAAGCTCTCGCCGGGGTAGGTCGCGGCCATCCAGTCGGCGTAGTCCATCGCGCCGATCACGGGGTTGATGTCGGAAAACGGCGCGATATAGGGGCTGGCGGCGGCATAGATGTCGTCGGGGATACCGGCCTGCGTCGCCATGAAGCTGTCCGCGAGGGCGTAGCCCGCCACATAGTCGCGGTACTCGTCAAAATGGGGATAGACGCCCGCGTCCAGTCCGGCGTTCTGGCTCTCGTCCCAACCGGCGGGCATATCGCCGGCCTCGACCGTCTCGGTCGCCGTCTCCGCGACCGTGGGTTCCTCCGCGACGATCTCCTCGGAGGTCGGGGCTTCGTCCGTCACGGGCGTTCCCACGCCGCTTATCACCGGCGCACCGTCAACCGTGACCTCCACGGTGCAGCCCGCGAGCGACAGGATGAGACACAGCGCCGCGATCCATGCCAATGCTTTCTTCATTTTCTCCTCTTCCTTTCTTTTTTATTTCAAGGGGTTATCCATTCGAGAATTGGGCGACAAATTCCTCAAGACACAGACCGTTCTCCGTTATGTAACGCGCCGCCTCCGGCCCGACATAGCGCAAGTGCCACGGCTCATATTCCACGCCGGTCACATCGGTCTTGTCCTCCGGGTAGCGGATGACGAAGCCGTAGTTCACGCAGTTTTCCTCCAGCCACAGCATAAGACCGCTCCCGCCGATATAGGGCTCCATGTCCTGCTGGTAATTCTCCAGAATATCCGCCGAGAGGCCGAGCTGGTGCTCACTCGCACCGGGCGGGTTGACGGCGAGCTTCGTCATAGCCTCCGCCTCCTCTTGGGTGTAGCCTTGGTTCATGTAGTCCCAGATATGATTCCAGTATATTGAATATTGTGTGTCATAGTCGCGGTAGCCGGAGCAGAAATAGAGGTCGGTGTACCCGGCGGCGCGAGCGTCCGAGATGAGGGCGCGAATCGCCTCGGCAATGCGCGAGTCCACGGACTGCCCCGCCTCGATCTCCGTGAGGGACGGCGGCGCAAAATCCGCGTCCAGCAGCGTCCATGCGTTGGCGATCTTGAGCTCCCAGCTCGAAAGGTCAAAGGGTACAGCCGTCGGCTCCGGCGTGGGCTCCGCCGTCGGCTCTGGGGTCGGCATCGTGCCGCTCAAGCTCTGTACCGCGTTGACGAGCCGCTGGCGCGGCTCCTTGAACAGGCCGAAGTACAGCATGAACAGCACCGCAGCGCCGAGGACGGCGAGCACAAAAATAGCCTTGCCGCTAAGGTCGTTTTTTCGTCTGCTTTTAAGGTTGCTTCTCATATAACTCCCATGGCGGTCAGCCCGCCGCCCCATGTCGGGGCAATCAATCATTATGTCTATTATAGGGAATCGCGGCGGATTTGTAAAGCACGATTTCCCTGCTCTCCGCGCTCGGCGACATCCTAAAATTAACTCTTGACTTTCGCCGGATTCCCCATTATAATGGCAAGGCTGAATTTCATAAGAGGTTCGACCCGCAGCGTGGAGAAGTCGCGTAGTTTGGTCGAGCGCGCACGATTGGAAATCGTGTATACCCCAAAAGGGTATCGAGGGTTCGAATCCCTCCTTCTCCGCCAAAAGCTGGCAATCACCTGCGGTGATTGCCAGCTTTTACTTCTTCACTATTCACTAGCCCCTCGGCTTCGCGTCATATCACATAATCCCCGCCGTCGGGGCGCTCTAGGAGCTCGGCAAGGGAGATGGAGTCAAAGTAGTCGTTTGTCATCCGATAAAAATTCTCCCAGACCGGCAGCGTCCGGCAGCTCGCAGCACGGGGACAGGGCGACACGCCCTGCTCAAGGCAGGACACCGGCGCAAGGTCGCCCTCCGTGACGCGCAGTATCTCGCCCAGCCGGTAGCTCTCCGGCGGACGGCACAGGCGGTAGCCGCCGCCCTTGCCCGCCACGCCCTGTACCAGCCGCGCCTGCGTCAGCAGCGGCATAATGCGCTCGATGTATTTGAGCGAAATCTCCTGCCGCCGCGCCACCTCCTTCATGGGGACGTAGCCGCCGGTATCATGCTCGGCCAAATCTATCATCACGCGGAGCGCATAGCGCCCTCTCGTTGAGATCATCGGTATTCCTCCCGTCTGACAGGGGCGACCTCCTCGGTCGCCCCCGCTTTATGCCTTGCTTCAGTCCGCGTACATCGGCGTGGACAGATAGCGGTCGCCGGTGTCGGGCAGCAGCGCGACAATGGTCTTGCCCGCATTCTCCGGGCGCTTGGCAAGCTCGATGGCTGCCCAGAGCGCCGCGCCGGAGGATATGCCGACCAGCACGCCCTCACGGCGTCCGATCAGCTTGCCGAGGGCAAAGGCGTCCTCGTCCTTCACGGGGATGCTCTCGTCATAGATGCCGGTATCCAGCACCTCCGGCACAAAGCCCGCGCCGATGCCCTGTATCTTATGCGAGCCGGCCACGCCCGTGGACAGCACCGCCGAGCCCGCAGGCTCGACCGCCACGACATGGACGGACGGCTTCTTGGCCTTGAGGTAGCGCCCCACGCCCGTCACCGTGCCGCCGGTGCCGACCCCTGCCACGAAAATATCCACCGCGCCGTCGGTATCCTCCCAGATCTCCGGGCCGGTCGTCTCATAATGCGCCTTGGGGTTCGCGGGGTTCACGAACTGTCCGGCCACGAAGCCGCCGGGTATCTCCCGCGCAAGCTCCTCCGCCTTGGCAATAGCGCCCTTCATGCCCTTTGCGCCCTCCGTGAGCACGAGCTCCGCGCCATAGGCCTTCATAAGCTGGCGGCGCTCCACGGACATGGTCTCCGGCATGACGATGATGATACGGTAGCCACGGGCAGCCGCGACGGAGGCGAGGCCAATGCCGGTATTGCCGGAGGTCGGCTCGATGATGACAGAGCCGGGGCGCAGCACACCGCGAGCCTCCGCATCGTCGATCATGGCCTTGGCCACGCGATCCTTGACCGACCCGGCGGGGTTGAGGTATTCCAGCTTGGCAACGAGCCTTGCGCTCAAATCAAATTCCTTTTCGATGTTCCGCAGCTCCAGCAGCGGGGTCTTCCCAATGAGCTGTTCGGCAGAGGTATAAATAGCAGACATGATAGCTTCTCCCTTATCAAAATCAAATTTTATTTATCAAGAATTTTAAATTTTTCAGGTCATTCCCGCCCGACATCGCCACAGCCGCATATCGCGCCCTCCCTTTCAACCAACTTTCTTGGTAGGTTGGTCGCATTATAGCGCCGCGCCTCCGCCCTGTCAAGCCCCTTTCGCAAATATTTTGCAAAAAAATTCCCCGTGCCGCCGGCACGGGGAAACGCGTCTTATTTTGCGTCGGCAGGCTTGGGGCGGTAAGGCTCACAGGGCTTGGACTCGAAGGGGTTGACCTCCTCACCGGCCTCGACCTTTTTGAACCACTCAAAGGGCTTGGTGCGGAAGCCGTCCCAGCTTTCCCGCGTGGGCGGCTGCTGCATCCAGTCGTGGCAGTAGCGCCAGTCGTTGGTCTGGCTGATGTATTTCTCATCCTGCTGGCCGTCGTGAACGTCGCCCATCGTACCGCCGAAGATACTAAGCAGCGAGCCGTACTGCTCGGAGACGGTGTGCAGCTTGAGATCCTCGACCAGCAGCTTCTTGAGCGGGCGCTTGGCGAGATTGGACATGATGGTGCGGTTTTCGTAGCTCATGTGCTTCCACATACGGGCAATCTCCCATGCACGGTCAAGCACTGTGCCCTTGGGGACGACCTCGCTGACCATGCCCCAATCGAGCATTTGCTGCGCCGTCCACTGGCGGGCGGTCATCATATAGTAGTTGCCGCGCTTCGTGCCAAAATAATGCTGCGCCATCAGACCCATGCCGTCGCCGGGGACAAGGCCGCCATGGGCGTGGGGAACCTCCATCCATGTGTCCTCGGAGCAGATGGTGAGGTCGCAGAGCATGGCGCTGTCCCAGTGGAAGCCGGGGCCGGGAATCGCGCCGATGGTGGGCACATCGAGGTCAAAGACCATGTTTTTGATGAGGTTGGTGTCGTCAAAATACTGGTGCTGGAAGCGCTGTGTGGGCAGCTCGGAGTATGTCTCCCAGCCGTTGGGGTCGGATTCGGTCATCCAGCTATCGCCGATGTGGGTGTAGATGATGATCTCGTTTTTCCAGTCCATCGAGATCATGCGGGTGAGCTGGCTCATGGCGCGGTGGCTCATGCCGCTGTGGTGCATGGGCATGTTCTTCGTTCTCCATGTGACCTGCAAAATGCCGTCCTCGCGGTAGAGATCCGCAAAATCCTTAAACCATTCCTTATACTCGTCAAGCTCCGGCAGCTTCACATAGTCCGCCATAGGTTGTCCCATCGTTTTGTTCCTCCTGTCATTTTTAATATCACGCCTCGCGGCGAGCTTCTTTGACAACATAGTATCAAGGCAGTCACGCTCTTTCAATTCAAATACACGAAGAACAATGTTCAATTTTTTTGAACAATATGCTATACTTATCCTGTCAACACCCCAATGCGAAAGGAGCACCGCGAATGGATCTTCAAAAGCTTCAATATTTTCTCTGCGTGGCGAACAGCGCGAGCATGGAGGAGGCCGCCGCCCTGCTCAACCTGTCCCAATCCACGCTCAGCATGGCCATCAAGCGCCTAGAGGAGGAGCTTGGCGTGGCGCTCTTCCGCCGCAACGGACGGCGCAAGGAGCTGACCGGTGCGGGCGAGGCGCTGCAAACGGAGGCCGCCGCCCTGCTGGTACACGCGGAGAACATCCGCCAGCAAATGCGCCAGTTTCAGGAGGGACCCGTCAGCCAGCTCATCATTGCAACCGAAGCGCCCGACTTCACGGCGGCTGCCGCCATACTATACCGCGACCGCGACGCCACGTTCAGCACTGTGCAGAATCTGCCCCAGCGCAACGCCGTCAAGCCGCTGCTGCAATCAGGCCGTGCCGACTTTGCCCTGACGCTTTTCGATGACAGCGACTCCGAGCTCAGCTCCGAGCTTCTGTTTTCCGAGCCGCTGCTGCTCCTCATCCACAGCGAGCACCCGCTCGCCCGCTGCGAGCGTATCGACTTCCGCCAGATACAGCATGAGACTCTCGTCTCGCTGCCGGAGGGCTATGCTTTCCGCTTCCTCTGCGAGTATTTCTTCGCCATGAACGGAGCCCGTGTGCGCCGTGTACACGAGCTGCGCGACCCGGAGATGACACCACGCGCCGTGGCGGACGGCTTCGGCGTGGGCTTTTATCCGCACTCACTGTGCAGCCGTGACCGCACCTCAGATATCGCCGTCGTTGGCGTAGACGGCAACTTTCTCCGCCGCCAGCTCTACCTGACGCGCCTGAAAAACCGTCAGCTCCCGCCGGAGACCGAGGACTTTTTCCTCTTCCTGCGCGAGCTTGGCCGCTATTTCAGTGACCACGGCCACTATCCCGCCTCCGCAGACGAGCTTGCCGGATAAAAAAACACGGGGTGCGTCCATGATGGGCGCACCCTGTGGTGATTTTGGCTTTGTTATTGGAAAATGCCGAGGCCGAAGAAGTCGTTGAGCTGGCCGAGCAGCACCAGCGCCATGACGACAGGGGCGACGAAGCGAATGCAGAAGGTGTAGAAGCTACGCAGCAGCGGCGTCACCGTCGCGCCGCTCGATACCTCATTGAGCGTGAAGCTCGGCTTGAGCTCCCAGCCGACCATGAGCGACATCAGCATAGCGCCGAGCGGCATGGCAATACCCTCGGAGATACAGTCAAAGAAGTCGAGCCAGCAGTCGTTGAAGCCGTTGACGAAATACTTCTGGAACGGCACCCACACACCGTTGCTGCCGAGACCGTCCCACGCCACGAGAATGGCAAGCACGGTGTAGCAGCCGCAGGCGATCCATGTGATACGGGAGCGGTTGACGGGCTTTTTCTGCCCCGCACGAACGTCGGAGACGTAGGTCACGAGCACCTCAGTCAGCGAGATGGACGAGGAGATGGCGGCGATCAGCACAAGGGCGAAGAAGATAACGCCGAACACCGCGCCGACAACGCCCATAGAGCCGAACACGTTCTGCATGGTCACGAACAGCAGACCGGGGCCGGAAAGCTTGATCTCGTTCATGGGGATACCGTTCTGCACACCGTAGGCCACGGCGGAGGGGATGACGGCGAGACCGGCCATCAGCGCCACAAGGGTATCGGAGACGACGATGATGGCGGAGTTCTTTACCAGATTCTCTTTTTTGGAGAGATAGGAGCCGTAGGTGATCATCGCGCCCATGGCCAGCGAGAGGGAGAAGAACATCTGTCCGCCGGCGGTGGCAAGAATGCTCACAAAGTTTGGGGTCTTTTCGATAAAGCCGGCCTTGACCGCATAGCCGGGGACGAACATGAATTTGAGCCCCTCGGTCGCGCCGTCCATCGTGACGGCGCGGATGATGATGATAAGGAGCATACCGGCCAGCGCGGGCATACCGATGGTGTTGAACTTCTCAAGACCGCCGGACACGCCGCCACGGACGATGGCGACATTGGCGAGTATGTAGACGAGCGTAAAGATGACGCAGCCCCACTGGTTCGTACACATAGCCGAGAACAGGTCCGTGCCGGGAAGCGAGCTCTGGGCAAAGGCGATATTCGAGAGGTTATAGCACATATATTGCAGACAGTAGCCGCCGAGCACACAGTAGAAGGTCAGGATGAGGAAGGGCGAGATAACGCCGAGCCAGCCGACCCATGCGAAGCGCTTGGAGGCCTGCTTGTACGCGCCGATGATGCCCTGTCCCGTCTTGCGTCCGAGCGAAAGCTCGCTTATCATGATGACGAAGCCGACGAAAAAGCCGAGCGCCAGATAGACGATCAGAAAGGTGAAGCCGCCGCACTTGCCCATTTTATAGGGGAAGCCCCAGATGTTGCCCAAGCCCACGGCGGAGCCGATGGCAGCCATCAGAAAGCCGATGTTGCTGGCCCATGTCCCGCGATTGTGTTCCATTGTCATTCCTCCAAATTTCTCTTTCCCTATTTAGCGAAAAATAGTGTTCATCAACTATACCACATTTCGACTAGTTGTGGAAGAAAAATTTGTGCAAATTAGATAATTAAATTTTTGTCAAAGCAAAACAAAAAGAATCTCGACGGAGCTTTGTATACTCCGCCGAGATTCCATATAGATTTTTATTTATTTTGCCGGAACAACACGCCCATCCGGGCAGAGCTCGTCGGGATAGATGGTATAATCGGCCTCCGCGAGGAAGCGGCACCATGCCCGCGCCATCTCCTCCTTGCTCGGCACGATGAGGAGCGGGCTGTCATCCGGAATGGAATCCATGTTGCCGCCGCCGACCTCCGCCGCGCAGCCGACCGTCCAATCGTCGCCGACCAGATACTTGCCGTTCTCGTAGATAAGCTCGTCGCCCACGGTGAGGCTCACGACGGCCTTGGTCGTCGGGTCATAGGTGCAGTGCAGTCCCGCGACTTGGAACATATTGTTGTTCTCCTCGCCGAGCTTAGAGCAGGAGGTCGTCATCAGCGAGACAAGCTCCGCCGCCGTGTACTCGGCGTAGTATATCTTGAGCGGGTTGGCGAAGACGCTCATCGCGTCCACCAGCGTAATATCGCCGGGTTCAATGCTGGAGCGCACCCAGAAGCCGGGGTAGAGCGCGATGGAGATGGGGTCGCCCTCCCAGAGCTGCTGCGCCGTCCAGAGTATGCCGTCCGCCACAAGGTCGCCGAGGTTCGTCTCGTTGGCGCGAACGCCACCGGCGGGGTTGCCCGTGGAGATACGGTCGCCGTTGAGATAGTATTCCGTGCTGCCCCAGACCTCGGTGTAGCCGTCGGCCTCCAGACGGTCATAGCAGCGATCAACAGCCGCCTGCACCTCCGCGTCGGGAACAACGCCCTCGACCGTGCCGTCCTCAGTGGGAACAAGGTTCTCGCAGTCCTTGGCGACGACCTTGCCGTCCTTGAGGTAGAGGTACATCACACCGATGGCCTCACCCTTGCAGGAGGCTTGGTTGACGATGGGGTTGCGTCCGTAGCCGGCGAAAAGCCAGCCCTCGCCCTCGTTGATGACGGAGTGGGTGTGTGCGTCCACGATGGCGTCCAGTCCGTCGATCTTCATGGCAAGCTGGGCGGAGTTCGTGTCATTCGAGGAATTTTCCGTGCTGTCCGCACCGAGCCAGCCGACGTGACCGATCATCACAACGGCGCTCGCGCCCTCCTCCGTCAGCGCGTCGGTCATGTTCCGCGCCACGGTTTGGGTGGAGAGGCCGGTGAAGTAGGCATCCGTGAGAGAGCCGCCGCTGGTGGAGCTGCCGAACAGGCCGAGCTTCGTGCCGTTCGCGGTCTCCACGATAGCGCCGTCATCGAGCGGGTTGCCGCCCGCCTCCAAGTCGTACTGCTCAGGATCGAGCTTGTCAAAATTGAGCGTTCCGTCCGCGTTGAGGGTCACAGCGTCCGGGTAGAGTGCGGCAAATTCCTCCGCGCCCACAGCGGGCTCATAGGAGGCGACGTAATTGGAGAGCGAGACCGTCTCGTCTGCTTGCAGATTGGCAAGCAGGGTCGTCACGCCCTCCGCATTGCCGAGGGCGGCGAGCAGATAGGTCGCCAGTCCCTTGCCGTTCAGACCGGCGTCGTTGTTGCCCCATGTCATGTAGTCGTATATCTTGCTCATAACGTAGGGGATGTACTCGCCCTCATAGACGTGCGCCGCGGCATAGCCGCCCGCATACTGGTCGCCCGCGTTGACCGCAAGCACCAGCGAATACTTCCCGGAGGCCTCAAGCTGGTTCTTCACGCCCTTGACGTAGGGCTCAAGCTGCATAAAGCCGTGGGTGTCGTTCGTGTGGACGATGGCGACGACCTCATCATAGTCGGAGAGGAACTGGACGTTGCCGATCACATCGCCGTTCTTGACCGTGCTCGATTCCTTGAAAGACACGATGACCGGAAAATCCGCCTCGACTATCGCGCCCGGATCAAGCTCAAGCCGCTCCACGGCGCAGTTGTCGCTCACAAACCATGTCTCACCGTCGCCAACATAGCGGTCGCCCATCGTGGGACCAAAGTCCTCGCCGGTGTAGAGGTCGGTCAGATCGGTCTCCTCGACCTCCGGCGTCTCATAGGCGCGGCTGACAATGCGTATCTCCGCAGGCTCGGCGCTGGTGTCGGCGCTCGTCTCGCCGGAGGTGCTGGTCGTTGTCTCGGCGCTCGCGGCGGTCGTTGCCGTTGTCGCGGGCTGTGTGGGAGCGGCCTCCGCCGCCGTACCGCCACAGGCAGCCAGCCCCAGCGCCATACACGCGATAAGCAGCATACAAAGCAATCTTTTCATTCCGTTCTCCTTTTCATTTTATATTGGGTTTACTATTGGATCTCCCATTTCACCGGCGCGGGGGATGGCTCGCTTGCGCAGACGCTGGCGAAGCAGCCGTCTATGCGAAAGTCCGTGAAGCGCCATGTGCCGCCGTCCAGTACGCTGTACTCATCGAGCGCGAGCATACGCTCCCGGCTCGCGGCCTTGACCCACGCCTCCTTACGCGCCCAGAGCGCAAGCAGCGCGTCATTCTGCTCCGACGCGGGAAGCGATTCCAGATACGCCCGCTCGTCCGGGCAAAAGCGCCGCGCAATCGAGAGCCGTGCCGTCTGCGGCTTTTGAATGTCCGCACCCACCGGCGTGTCCGCGAGGGCGCAGAGGCAAAGCTCGCCGGAATGAGACAGGCTAAACCACGCCTCACCGCCGCAGAGCACGGGCTTTCCCGCCTCTAAGCGGCGCACGGGCGCGTTCGGGTCAAGCCCGTTTTCCTCCATCACACGCCGCCACAGCAGCCCCGCACCCAGCGAGGAGCGCCGCGCCCCCTCGTTTTTCAGGCGGTCGAGCGTCTCCCGCCGCCATGCCGGAAGCCGCGCCGTGAGCGCCGCCGTCTCCGTGTCCGGCCTTTGGCAATAATACAGTCGCAGCATCGCACTCACCACCACGGACTGTACCAGTAGTTATAGATAGAGCCGTTCGTAATGCGGAACAGGCCGAAGTCCGCGTGTCGCCACGGGCGCGTCGACTCCATCTCCGGGTCGTAGATATAGTTGATACCGTCCTCTGGTATCACAACAAAGCCATGCGGCGCGTAGTATTCATTGACCTGCGCCTTGACGATATAGGCGTTGAAGCCGAGCGCCCGCGCCAGCAGACCGAAGGCTGCGGCGTAGTCGTAGCAGTAGCCGCCGCCCGCCTTGAAGAAGCGCAGCGCACGGAATGCGAACTCGTCATGTACGCCGTCGAAGCCGTAGGAATACCAGTTGTGGTAGATGTATACATGGTCGTAGGTGCAGTAGAGATAGGCGGCTCGCAGCGCGTTATAGTCGCTCATGCCGTCCGTGCCAAGCTCCAGCAAAATGCCGCGTATCACATCGTCGAGCTCACTTACGCCGGTGGTATAGCGCCCGTTTTCGTCGAAATCCCATTGCTCGACGCGCCCGTTGCGCAAAAGGCTTCCGTCCTCCTGCACATAGTAAAGCCGTCCGGCGGCGCGGTGCAGACCCGGCTCCAGCGTCCGGCAGCGCCAGTATTCCTGCCCGTCCTCGTAGAAAAATTCATGCGGGCAGCTTGCCTCCAAAATGTCGGCATAATCGGCGTGGTCGCCCGACAGGTCGCGGAACAGCCCGCCGTCCCCGCTGAGAAGCGCCACAGCCTCGTCCCCGTGACGATCCAGCACACGGTTCATAATACGGCAGAACTCGGCGCGGGTGACGGCGGCATCGGGATAGAATTTGCCGCCCGCCTCGACCCAGCCGCGCTGCGCCGCGTTTCGGATGGCCGCAGCCGCCCAATGCCCCTCGATGTCCTCAAATTCGGGCAGGGGTGTGCTCGGTATGCGCTCCACCTCCGCGCTGCGGCGGCGGAAGGAGCCGACATATGGCTCCGCCGCATCCTCGTCCGGCGCGGACGGATAGAAGCGCGTGAGCATGGTCACAAGCTGGGCGCGGCTCAACATCCCTCTGGGGTCAAACGCGCCCGTCGAATCGCTCACCACGCCCCACGCCGTGAGGCAGCTCAATATGTCATAGAGTGCGTCGCTCTCGTCCACATCGGAGAAGGAGCAAGCGCCCTCGATCGGGTTTTCAAGCAGCTTATACAGGGCGCGACAGGCGTCGCCGCGTGTGATGGGTTCGTCCGGCGCAATGCAGTCGTCAAGAACGGGGTCAAGATAGAGGATGTGCTCCTCCGTGATGAGACGGGGCAGGCTTCCCGCCTCCGGCGCGGACTCCCGCGCCCCGGCCAGCCGCTTGACGGAGAGCGTCGGCGTGGCCTCCGGCTCCGCCGCCACAATATCGGTCTGGCCACAGCCGCAAAGCACCAGCGCAAGCAATATGAAAATAGCGATCAGCGCAGGTCGTTTCACGGCGTATGCTTCCTTCTGTCTGTTTTCGTCGCCACCACTCGGTGGCGATATTTCATTTTACCACTAATGCTGGTATAGCGCAACAAAAAATTCCATAGATATGGGGCTTTTCGCCGTCTGAATGGGGGAACGCCCCAGCGCCGGAGCGCCGGGGCGTTGCGTGCTGTGATTTTTACTTACTTTTGAGACGCGGCCCACTCGTCATAGGTCATGGGGCTGCCATTGTTCAGCATACCGCTCCAAAGCATCTCCGCCGGGAAGCTCGTGTAGTCACCGGCATAGATGAGGGGCATGAACTCGTTTTCCACGATGTCCTCAGTCATGGTGTCGTTGTTGGCATCCTCGGCCTGAAGCCACTCGTGGAGATATTCGTTATAGGCATCGACGGAGGTATCGGCAGCGCCCGCAGGCTCGCCGGAAGCCTCGCCGGAGGCGGCGGCGTTCGGCTCGACCATGTAGAGGCCGTTATCGAGCTTTGTAACCTTGCCGTTGACGGTGGAGCTCTCGTCCACGTCGAGCACGGAGACATAGCTCGTCTCGGTCACGTTCCAGACAGAGCCGTTCTTCAGGGTGACGATAACGCCGTTGTTGACCGTCTCGCTCGCGTGGCAGGTGACGCGGCCAAGGTTCTCGCGGCAGCCGTAGGTGAGGCCGTCCTCGCCCACGATGGTCTCCTCGCCATAGGGAAGCTCGCGGCTCACGCCGTCCACATCATGCTCACACCAGCCGGAGGAGATAATGCCGGTCAGCTCAGAGCCGTCCAGCGTGAGGACGAGGTTCTTGGAGGTGAACTGGTGGCAGTTGAAGATGTCGCCGTTCAGAGCGCTGTCACCGGCGCAGTCCTCGAAGTAGGCCTCCACGACCTCGTTGTAGTTGTACTCCGTGCCGGCCGTCCACATGGTGCTGGCAGGACCCCAGTTGTCGCGCTTGGTCACGTCGAAGCCCTCATCCTTGGGGGCAATGGAGTCGTCGAAGGTGATCTCCGTGCCGCCGAGAGAGCCGGGATCGTCAGAGTCGAACGCCAGCACGAGGACGGGCGCGTCGATCTTGCAGTTGCGGACATAGAGGTTAGAGCCGGTCGCGCCCATCATCATGGTGGAGGACGCGGCGTTGTCGTCGATGTTCTCCTGCGTGTAGCCGTCGCCAGTGCCCTTGTAGATGAAGGCGATCTCCCCGGCGTTCAGCTCGGAATCGGCGCAGAAGGTGATACCACCGGCGTTGGAGTGGCACATCACAATGCTCTTGCGGGCGTTGACGACCGTGCCGTTCACATAGGCGGAGGAGGCGTACTCGTTGGCCTCGACATTGCCGTAGTCGGCGTTCACGAGGCAGTTGGAGTAGACGTTGATATTCGCGCCGATGGAGTAGGAGGAGTAGCCCGTGCCGCCGTCCTCCATGTCAAGGATGTTGAGCTCGCAGTTGCAGAGGGTGTTTTTGCCGGGGAAGTAGTAGAGACTGTAATCGTTGGTCTGGGGCAGTGCAACCAGATCGTCCTCGGTTTCGACCTCGGCAAGCTGGTCAAGGTAGTCGTCGGTGAGGCCGGTCGCGGCCACGGCGAAGTCGTTCAGCCCCATGATCTCGCCGGAGGCGTCGGCATAGCCCTTGCCCTCGACATAGGCCGCGCTCAGCTCCTTGAGGTCGTCGGCCACGGGAGCCTCCGTCCCGTCCACGGACAGACACGCCCAGCCAAAGGAGTCGATACGGGTGTTGGCATAATAAACGTCATAATAGTCGCAGAACTGGCAGGTGCGCACAACGCCGTGCAGACCCAGCACCCAAACGGCGCAGTCCTCACCCTCGGGGTCGCCCAGAGAGGTGAACACAGAATCCGTCACATAGATGGTGGGATAGGAGTCGTGTGTGGACAGACCGCCGTACAGGCAGGTGCGGGTAACGCCGTCGCCGGTCACGTTCACGTTGTTCACATAGAGTACGCTGTCGCCGGTGGCAGCGATGGCACAGCCGTCGCCGGTGAAGTCGTTGCCGCCGGACTCATGATTGCCGGTCTGCAAAATCTCGAAGTTGGAGTCGTCGATACGGTAGCTGCCGCCGTTGACCGTGACGACGCTCATGTTGGGGTCGTCGATCACGATGTCGGCGTCGGAAACGCCCTTGTCGCTGAACTTGCCTATGTCCGCCGCCTCCGGCGCATAGGCCATGTCGTCGTTGCGGACGATGAGGGACTTCGTGCTGTAGTCAGCGCTGCCATCGTTGGCCTCGGTCATCTTCACGGGCGTGAACACGACCTCGCCGGTGTAGGTTCCGGCCGCCTGCGGCGTGTACTGGCCGTCCACCGTCATGACGATGTAGTAGCCCTCCGCGCCGGTGTATCCGGCGTTTGCCGCGATGGTCAGACCGTTGGGATAGCTTTTGACCTCCGTAAGCTCCTCATAGCGGGTGAGCGTGTCGCCCGCGGGCTCGCCGGAGCCGGCCAGAGCGAAGCCGCCCAAGCTCAGCACCAAGCACAGGGTCATCAGCACACAAATCAGCTTTCTTGTTCCTTTCATGAGCTCCTCCTTACAAATATAGGTCTGTTACACTTTCATTGTAGGGCTTGCGTGAAACAACTGTCAAGCCTTTTGTGCGGGATGACCAGACAAAAAGAGGATGATTTTATGTGCATTTTGACGAAAACAAGCGATTTAGCGCTGTGCCAATCGTGCAAAAAGCATTAAAATAAGCGGGTAAGCGGGCATGACCCGCCCACGCTGGAAAACACGGAAACGCCGTGATATAATGGGCGGTATTAGATTACCGCACCGGCATAGCGCCACGGTCGCAGCCAAGCGACACCGCCAAGGCTCCCCTGAAAGGGGAGCTGGCAGCGGCAACGCCGCTGAC
>CAVIIB010000024.1:0-22505 GCA_963642815.1 Oscillospiraceae bacterium
TTATAGCTACACCCCTGTTTTCGCCGGTTGAAAATGGAGGTTCTTTGACAGACTGGACGGGACTGTAGCGAAAAATCGCTACAGTCCCGTTTTTGATAAATTGCTATGTAGCAGCCATGCGCTGCGGGGATTTATGCGCCAACCGAAAGCGTTGCGCTCTCCGTCTGCCACTGTGTCTTGAAGCCCAGTCCCTCATAGAAGTCCTTGACATCCACATAGGCGACACCGTCCTTATCGACGGCGGTCAGCTTGACGCTTTCCTTGTCGAGCGTGACCTTATACTTCATATTGCCCACGGACTTGGACTCCGCCGAAAGCGCGTTGACCATATCCTCTAGGGGCGCATAGACCTTCTCCTTGTCCACATACGGGTCGTGGTAATACGTCACCGGCACACCCTGCCACGAGACAGTCGGGATTGTCGTGTCCTTTTCGTAGACGATCTGCCCGCCCAGCACCGTGGTGAGCGCCTGAATGTTCATCAGCTCCCATGCGTCACATTTCATATAATCGCGGTCGATAACCACAAAGTCCGCAAGCTTGCCGACCTCCAAGGAGCCCTTGACCTTCTCTCCGAACATACTGTAGGCACCCCAGATCGTAAAGCTTCGCAGCGCCTCCTCGCGGGTCATGCACTGGTCGGCATACCATCCCTCCGGCGGCTGCTCCCCTCTGCTCATGCGCGTGACCGAGGCGTACAGGCCATGATACGGATTGACAAGCTCCACCGGCGCATCGGAGCCGTTCGGGATGATCGCGCCCTTGTCCAGCATGGTGCGCCAAGCGTAGGAATAGGCCATGCGATCCTTGCCCCAGCGGTCCTCCGCCACCAGCATATCCGAGGTCGCATGAATGGCGTTATAGCAAGGCAGAACATTCAGTTGAATGGTTTTGTCCATATCGTCGGGCTGTACGCACTGGTAATGCTCAATGCGTGTGCGGATGTCCTCACGCTTGCCATCCTTTTGCAGCATTTCAAAGGTGTTCAGCACCTGTCGCGCAGCCGCGTCTCCAATCGCGTGGATGGAGAGCTGGTATCCGTTGTCATAGACGGTTTTGGCAATCTCATAGAACTCGTCGTCCGTAAAGATGAGCTCGCCGTATTTGCCGTGTGCGTCACTGTATTCCTCTATCATGGCGGCACTTCTGCCGCCCATGGCGCCATCGGACGTCACCTTGACCGCCATCACGTCCAGCATATTGTTCAGATCGCCGAAGCGCGGCTTGTGCGTCTGAATATACCGATAGCTTTCATCGCCCACGGCGCTGATGCGGATCTCCGCGTCGGCACGGACATGGAATCTGCCCTCCTCGATCAGCTCCTCATACAGAGTGATATAGTCCGGCGAGGTTCCCGCGTCCATGGCGCTGGTAATGCCGTAGCTGGAAAGGTGCTCCGAGGCCGCCTCCAGCCAGAGCTTGCCTTCTTCGAGCGTCGACTCCGGTATGTACTGGCTGATAAGGTCCGTGGCGGCATCGGTCAGTATGCCGGTCGCTTTTCCGGCTGTGTCGCGATAGATGTAGCCGCCCTGCGGATTTTCGGTTTTGTCTGTAATGCCGCCGATTTCCAGCGCCTTACTGTTGACCCATATAGTGTGCCCGTCTGCGCGTATCAGATAAACGGGGTTATCCGGGGCTATCGCGTCGAGATCCTCCTTGCTTGGGAACTGCTGATCCGGCCAGACCGACTCGATCCAGCCGCGCCCTTGGATCCATTCCCCCGGCTGTGCGGCTTCTACCGCCTCCTTGACCTTTTCAAGAATCACTTCCTTGGGCGCCCAGAAAATGTCGACGGCAGAAAGCTGTTCGCCGATCATCGCCATGTGCAAATGGCTGTCGATCAAGCCCGGTAGGACACACTTCCCCTCCAGATCCGTGACCGTCGTTTTCGGGCCGATATATGCCTGTACGCCCTCGTCATCCCCGACATAGACCAGCTTGTCCCCGACAACGGCCATCGCGGAGGCGACGCTGAACGCATCGTCCACGGTGTAGATCGTTCCGTTGAACCACACGCTGTCCGCCTTTTCATTGGCCGCCATGGTAGATGTCGCAAACGACAGCGCCAAGAGCAGCACCATCAGGACGGCGACCAGACCCCTTGCTTTCAAAAACATGAGCAATCTCCCTCCCATACAGTTAGAGCAATATTCCTATTTTCAAGCCTTATAGCACAGATAGCCCTTGACTGCTCGGAGTGTGTGACAGCCAAGGGCTATCCTGCACCTTTGATATCTAACATCATTTGTGTACCTCGCTTTCGTCAAAATCACAGCAACGCCGGTATCCCCTCGTCTCCTTGCCGAGGGACGATACCGGGTCATCTGGCTCGCTCTCTGTACAATAGCATGGTAACAACTATGGCAGCCGTGCGCAATAGACAATATGTACTGAATTTGCACGGGAAATCTATGTACCGCTCCGAAAACTTGCCTTGTGGCAAGGAAAGCATTGACCGGCGCACACGGCTAATATATACTAATAATATTGTGAAACTTTTCACCGGCGGTCAAAAAGGCTGCACCGGCGCTTCGGACAGCTCGCGGTACGTTTGCCGGATGAAGACGAGCGCCACGAAAAAGGTCAACAGATCTGCCAGCGGAAACGACCACAATATCCCGTCCAGCCCGAAGAATATTGGCAGGATGATGGGCAGAAATACGCCAAAAACGACCTCACGGGTCATGGAAACAACCGTCGAGGCGACGGCCTTGCCCAGCGCCTGCAAATAGATAAACACGCCCTTATTCAGCGTCGCAAGCGGCATGAGACAGAGGTACACGCGGAAGCATTTCACCACGAATGCGGTGTAATACTCGCTCTCGTTCGCCGCGCCGAACAGCATGGCAATCGGCAAGGGGAACAGCTCCACGATGACGAGCGCGGCCACACCGACCAGCAGCTCCGCAGCCAGCAGCCGCGTGAATAACGCCTTGACGCGCTCGCGCTTGTCCGCGCCCATGTTGTAGCCCGCGATGGGGATGCAGCCCGCCGCCATGCCGATGGCGACGGAGATGGCGATCTGGAAGAACTTCATGACGATACCGAGCACCGCAAGCGGTATCTGCGCAAGCTCCGGCTGCCCGAACACCGGGTCACGCGCACCGTATTTCGTACACATATTCTGCACCGCCGCCATCGAGACGACGAGCGAGATCTGCGCAAGCAGGCTGGTGATACCGAGCACGAGAAAGCGCGGTATCAGCGCCCAGTCCAGCCGGAAGCTGCGCCGCCCCAGCCGCACCACCTTCATATGGCACAGATACCATACCGAGAGCGCCGCCGTGAGCGCCTGTCCGATCACGGTTGCCACCGCCGCGCCCATCATACCCCAGTGAAAGCCATAGATAAACACAGGGTCGAGTATCAGGTTCGTGACCGCACCGGCCAGCGTCGCGGCCATGGCAAAGCGGGGGCTGCCGTCGCTGCGGATGACGGGATTCATGGCCTGCCCGAACATATAGAACGGGATTCCGATGGTGATATAGAAGAAATATTCCTGCGCAAGGCGCTGCGTCTCCTCGTTGACCGTGCCGCCGAACAGCGCGAGGATGGGTTCAGCGAACAGCAGATATAGCGCCGTCAGCACAAGGCTGCCCACCACGCAAAGCACCACGGCATTGCCCACGGCCTTGTGCGCATCCTCATGGTCGCCGCGCCCCAGCGCGATGCTCACAAAGGCACAGCAGCCGTCGCCGATGAACACCGCGATGGCCAGCGCCACCACCGTCAGCGGGAAAACGACGGTATTGGCCGCGTTGCCGTAGGAGCCGAGATAGTCCGCATTTGCAATAAACACCTGATCGACGATGTTGTACAGCGCACCCACCAGCAGCGAGATGATACAGGGCACGGCATAGCGCCGCATGAGCCGCCCAATACGCTCCGTCCCCAAAAACGAGTTTCCGACTTCCATAAAAACCTCCCAAAATAAAAATGCGTAAGACCGTCAAATCCGGACTTACGCATTTCTGCTACACGATTCATATGGGATTTTTACGATTTTACGCAAAAAAATTGTGCCGCTCCCGCAACTGGATTTACGCGGAAACGCCACACGCTGTGGAGGATATTCTAGCACAGGTCGCCGAAAAATTCAAACATTTTTTCGCGCATATTCCGTTGCCGCCCCGCATGAAATGTGCTAGGATGAAAAAAACGAAACGGAGGCGGTCGGCATGATCGTATTGCGCGGCGGGCGCGTGGTAAGCCCGGAGGGGATAGAAGCACGGGATGTCTACATGGAGGGCGGAAAAATCGTCGCACCGGGCGCGGCGGACGAGGTCGTGGATGTATGCGGCAAGCTGCTTTTCCCCGGCTTCATCGACAGCCACACCCACCTCGATATGCCGAGCGCCGGTACGGTGACGGCGGACGACTTCGCGAGCGGCACGACGGCGGCGCTCTGCGGCGGCACGACGGCCATCCTCGACTTCGCCACGCAGGAGCGCGGCGGTACGCTCGCAGACGCACTTGCACTCTGGCACAGCCGCGCCGACGGACGCTGCGCCACGGACTACGGCTTCCACATGGCCGTGACCGACTGGAACGAGGCGACGCGCCGCGAGATGGCGGATATGCTGGCACAAGGCGTGTCGAGCTTCAAGGCGTACATGGCCTACGACAATCTGCGGCTTAGTGACGACGCGCTGCGCGAGCTTCTGCACGAGGCGGCGCGGCTCGGCTGCTACGTCGGTGTCCACTGCGAGCTGGGCGACGAGGTGAACCGCCGCGTGGCCGAGGCGCTTGCCGCCGGACACACCGCACCGAAATACCATCCCCTCTCGCGCCCCAACGCGGTCGAGGCGGATGCCGTGACCCGGCTGCTGCAATTAGCCTCCGAGGCCGACGCTCCCTGCTGGGTCGTCCATCTGTCCACCCACGAGGGACTGGCCGCCATCGAGGCGGCGCGTGATAAAGGTCAGCGTGTGCTGGTCGAGACCTGCCCGCAGTACCTCACGCTGACCGACGAGGTATACGAGCGCCTCGGCTTCGAGGGCGCGAAATTCGTCTGCTCCCCACCGATACGCAAGGCGGCGGACGCGGACGTGCTCTGGCAAGCCGCCGCAGACGGCGAGATTAACATAATCTCCACCGACCATTGCAGCTTCAACTTCAAGGGTCAAAAGGAGCTTGGGTTACATAACTTCAGCAAAATCCCCAACGGCCTCCCCGGTCTGGAGCAGCGTCCCGCCCTCATCTGGACATATGGCGTGACCGCAGACCGCATTACCGCGCCGCAAATGTGCGCCATGCTCTCGACCTCTCCGGCCAAGGCGTTCGGTCTCTGGGGGCAGAAGGGCGCACTCGAACCCGGCTTCGACGCGGACATGGTCGTCTGGGATCCCGACTGGCGCGGCACACTTCACGCCGCCGACCAGCAGACCCGCTGCGACTACTCGCCGTGGGAGGGCTTCGCCCTCACGGGTCGCGCCGCCGCCGTGTATCTCCACGGTGAAAAGGTCGCCGAAAACGGTCAGCCCCTCCAAACGGGAAAGGGGCGCTACCTGATCCGCAGACCGTCATTCTGAACAAGCGCCATCATTGGGCTCAACCTCCAGCAGCATGATCGTGTCCCCGGCCTCGGCACATGGCTTTATGCGCAGGGCGCGGAGCGACCTGTCGCGGCGGATGGCCTCTATGTTGGCGCGGTGCTGTCCTATCATAGCCGACAAGCGTCGGGGCGATACGCCGAGCGTGACCGACGCACCCGGCGGCACGTCACGCATAAGCTCCATCGCCTCCCGCCGCATACGCTCCGAACGAACAAGCTCGCCCAGCGCGGGATGGTACGCGCCACCGACGGCCTCGCCGCCGGACAGCTCCTCCGTCGGATTCAGACCCAGCCGTATCACCGAAATCCCCGCCGCCTCGAATATCGGCAGAATATCCGCGCAGACGCGCACCGCGTCCGCGACCGTATGCTCACGATAACGCCCCTCACGCCACAGCTCATACAGCGGCGTATCACGGACAATGACCGTCGGATAAATGCGCACCGCATCCGGCGCAAGTGCCGCGATACGCCGCGCCGTTTCTATGTCCTTGTCGTCGGACGCCCCCGGCAGCCCGGTCATCATTTGCAGCACAAGCCGCAGTCCCGCCGCACGGACAAGCGCCGCCGCACGAACGCTATCCGCCGCACTGTGACCCCGCCCGGAGGCCTCGAGCACCCCGTCGTCCATCGACTGGCTCCCAAGCTCCACCGTCTCGACATGATAGCGCCGCAGCCGCGTGAGCGTCTCCGCGTCCACGGCGTCCGGCCTTGTGGACAGGCGCACCGACGCGATAACGCCGCGCTCGATATAGGGCTGCGCCGCGTCCAGCAGCGCATTTTGCAGCGCCTCCGGCACGGCGGTGAAGCTCCCGCCGTAAAACGCGAGCTGCGCCCCGCGTGTCCCCTGTTCCTCCGCCGCGTCCAGCGCCGCACACACATCGGCGGCCCGCGCAGGCAAAGGGCTGCCTGAAATGCGCTTCTGGTCACAGAACACGCATTGCATCGGGCAGCCCAAATGCGGTACGAATATGGGGATGATACTACGCCGCGCCATCAGCCCTTGAGCCTTTCCCACGCTACTCTGGCCGCAGCGCGTTCGGCCTCTTTTTTGGACTTGCCAACGCCGTCGGCATACCCTTGGGGAAAGAGGACACGCGCCTTGAAGGTCTTGTCATGGTCGGGGCCGGATTCGCCGATGATCTCATAGCAGGGCGCAGCGCCGCCATGCTGCTGCAACAGTTCCTGTAGCATGGTCTTATAATCCTCATGCACGAAGCGGCGACCCTTGAGCCCGTCGGAGAGTATCTGCTCATAGATAAAGCGCTCGGCACATTCAAGCCCGCCGTCGGTGAAGATGGCGGCGATGATGGCCTCCACCGCGTCCGCCAGAATGGAGGGGCGACCGCGTCCGCCGTTGCCCTCCTCGGCGCGTCCAAGCCGCAGATAGCGGGAGAGACCGAGCGAGAGCGCGACCTGATGTAAGCTCGCCTCGCAGACAAGCTCCGCCCGCAGACGGCTCATCACCCCCTCCGGCATATCCGGGCGGGTCGAAAAAATGGTCTGCGCCGTATAGAAGCCGAGCACCGCGTCGCCCAGAAATTCAAGGCGCTCGTTGGAGTGCAGCGGCGGATGCTCGTTGGCATACGACGAGTGGGTCAGCGCCGTTTCGAGCAGCGCTCTGTCACGGAAGCGATAGCCGAGCTTTTGTTCCAGCGCGTCCATCACACGTCGGCGTGCGCCTTGACGTACTCGACGAGATCGCCCACCGTGCGAAGCTTCTTGAGCTCCTCCTCGGAGACCTCGGCCATGCCGAACTCCTCCTCCATCTCGATGGTGAGCTCAACCACGTCGAGGCTGTCCGCGCCGAGGTCGTCCACAAAGGAGGTATTCTCGCTCACATTCTCCGGCTCAAGCCCGAACTGTGTGCAGATCTTCTCAACAATTTTTTCGTAAACCATTTGTTTGTTCTCCTTATTCCGCAGTAATTTTCATGGAATCAATGTTTTCTTCTATCGCTTGAATAACGCCGGCCTCCGCAAAGGCGATGGCCTGACGGACAGCGCTTCGTATGGCGCGGGCATCGGACGAGCCGTGCGCCTTGACGACGGGACGCGAGATACCAAGCAGCGCCGTGCCGCCGATCTCGTTGACATCCATCGTGCTCTTAAAGGCATAGAGGTCTTTTTTAATGACCGCCGCCGCGAGCTTGTTTTTGAGATTTTTATAGAATATGTCCCGCATACTGCCGAACATGAATTTCGCCGCGCCCTCCACGGTTTTGAGCATGACGTTACCGGCAAAGCCGTCCGCCACCATGACATCCACCTCGCCGCGCAGCAGGTCGCTGCCCTCGCGGTTGCCGATGAAGTTGAGCCGTCCGGCCTCCGCCGCCATGCGGAGCTGGGCGTTGGTCTGCTTGCGCAGCTCGTCGCCCTTTTCATCCTCCGCGCCGACGTTCAAAAGCGCCACGCGAGGGCTTTTCACGCCCAGTATGCGCTCGGCATAGAACGAGCCCATGTAGGCGAATTGGAGCAGATACTCCGGCGTACACTCCACGTTCGCGCCGCAGTCGATGAGCATAACTCCCGCGCCGCCGTTGGGCAGCACCGGCGCAAGCGCCGCACGGCGTATGCCGCGGACACGCCGGACAATGAGCGTCGCGCCGGTCAGCAGTGCGCCGGTCGAGCCGGCGGAAACAACAGCGTCGCCCTTCCCGTCCCGCAGCAGATTGAGCGCCACGGTCATGGACGCATCCTTTTTATGGCGCGTGGCGGTGCTTGGGTCGTCGCTCATGGTGATGACCTCGCTGGCCGGATGAACGCTTATATGCGCGTTATCCGCCGCGCCGCAGTCGGCGAGGCAGCGCTGCACCGCCTCCGGCTGTCCCACCAGCACGATGTCCACGCCAAACTCGCGCTGCGCGTCCACCGCGCCCTGTACGATGGCCTGCGGCGCGTTGTCGCCGCCCATCGCGTCAATGATGATTGTCAAAGCCAGTCCTCCCTTTCCGTCACAGAGTCGATAAATTCCAGCGAGCGCCGCGCAATGGCGAGATTCTTCTCGCGCTTGTTCCGTATGCGCTCCTCCAAGCCCTCGATAATGCCGAAGTTGACGTTCATCGGCTGGAATTCGCCGGACACAGAGCCGTTTTGTATGTACAGTGCCAGTGCGCCAATGCCCGTGCTGCGCGGAAAGTCGATGGGCGTTCGCCCCTGTATGCGACGAGCCGCCTCCACCGCCGCGAGCAGACCGCTGGCACAGGACTCAACATAGCCCTCCACGCCCGTCATCTGTCCGGCAAAGACGATACGCGGCTCGGAGATAAGCCGGTAATAGCGGTCAAGCAGACTGGGCGACCTGAGGAAGGTGTTGCGGTGCATTTTCCCGTAGCGCAAAAACTCCGCCTCGGCGAGCGCCGGTATCATACCGAACACGCGCCGCTGCTCCGGGAAGGTGAGGTGCGTCTGGAAGCCGACGAGGTTATACACCGTCCCCTCGGCGTTGTCGCGCCGGAGCTGGACGACGGCGTAGTTACTCTTTCCCGTCTTCGGGTCGTGCAGACCGACGGGCTTGAGCGGGCCGTAGCGCAGCGTATCATAGCCGCGCCGCGCCATGACCTCGACGGGCATACAGCCCTCAAACACGCCGGAATCCTCGAAGCCATGGACGTGCGCCTCCTGCGCATGAGCCAGCGCCTCGACAAAGGCGGCATACTCCGCCTCCTCCATGGGGCAGTTGATGTAGTCGGCATCACCCTTGCCGTAGCGCGAGCCGAACCACGCCTTGCTCATGTCGATGGAATCAAACGCGATGAGCGGGGCCGCCGCGTCGTAAAAGTGGAGAAAATCGTCTCCGGGACAGCGGGCGGCAATGGCCGGAACGAGCGCGTCACTCGTCAGAGGGCCGGTCGCCACAATGACCTCCCCGTCCGGGATGTCGTCCAGCTCCCGCTCGACGATCTCGATATTCGGATGAGCCCGCAGCGCCTCGGTGACAGCGGCGGAAAACGCCTCCCTGTCCACCGCAAGCGCACCACCGGCGGGGACGCGGTGCGCCTCCGCACAGCGCATGATAAGGCTGCCAAGCCGCCGCAGCTCCTCCTTCAAAAGCCCCACCGCGTTGGAGAGATCGTCTCCGCGCAGGGAGTTGGAGCAGACAAGCTCGCAATAAAGCGGCGAGCTGTGCGCCGGGGTCATATACGACGGCTTCCCGTCGATCAGACGAACGCGCAGTCCGCGCTCGGCAAGCTGCCACGCGGCCTCAGACCCGGCAAGCCCCGCGCCGCATACGGTAATGTCCGGGGTCATGCTTCCTCCGTTCCGGCGGACTTCTTCGCCGTGGTCTTCTTGGTCGTGGTGGTCTTCTTCGCCGTTGTTGTCTTTTTCGCGGTCGTGGTCGTTTTCTTCGTGGTCGTCGCTTTCTTTGTGGTCGCGGTCTTTTTCGCCGCCGTCTTCTTGGCGGCGGGCTTCTTTTCCGCCGGGGTCTCACCGCTGGTCGGCTCGCCCGCTGCCTCCGTGCTTTCCTCGGTCTTGGCGGCACGGCGGCGATAGCCGCGCTTATCCTCCGGCAGGAATGCGGGGCATTCCTCGTTGATACAGAACGGCTTGCGCTGTCCCTTGCCGGAGAGCTTGAACATGGTCTTGCCGCACTCCGGGCACACGTCCTTGGTCGGCACGTCCCATGTCATAAAGCCGCAGGTCTTGTTGTTCTCACAGGCATAGAACGGATACCCCCGGCGGCTCGTGCGCTTGAGCATACGCCCGCCGCAGCGCGGGCATTTTCCGGGCATTTCCACGACGATGGGCATGGTAAACGAGCATTCGGGGTAGCCCGGACAAGCCAAGAAGCGCCCGAAGCGCCCGCTCTTATACACAAGCTTCCGCTTGCAGAGAGGGCAGACCTCGGTCGATACCTCATCCGGCACCTTGAGATGGATACCCTCCAGCGCCTTTTCCGCCTTGTCGAGCGACTCGCTGAAGCCGCCGTAAAACTCGCCCAGCACGCTCCGCCACGGTGTCTCGCCCTCCTCGACCTTATCAAGCTCGGACTCCATGTTCGCGGTGAATTTCACATCCACGATGTCGGGGAAGCGCTCCTCCATGAGGCCGTTGACCGTCTCGCCCAGCGGTGTGGGACGGAGGTATTTTCCCTCCTTGACGACGTACTCACGCGCCGTGATGGTCGTGATGGTCGGCGCATAGGTGGACGGGCGGCCAATGCCCTTTTCCTCCAGCGCACGGATGAGCGTGGCCTCCGTATAGCGGGCGGGCGGCGCGGTGAAGTTCTGCTCACGCTTGAGGTCGCGGCAGGCAAGGCTCTCGCCCTCCGCAAGCTCCGGCAGCGGCTTTTTCCCGCCGTTTTCCTCCTCGTCCTTATTCTCCTCATAGACGGCGGTATAGCCGGGGAATTTGATGGCGGAGTGGGAGGCGCGGAAGCTATAGCCCTCGCACTCAATGCTGACAGTGATGTTGTCATAGACGGCGTTTGCCATCTGGCAGGCCGTGAAGCGCCCCCATATCAGGCGGTACAGACGGTACTGATCGCCCGTCAGGCTCTTGCGCACCTGCTCCGGCGTGAGGCTGGGAATACTGGGGCGGATGGCCTCGTGCGCATCCTGCGCGTTCGAGCCGGTCTTGAAGCGGCGGGGCTTGCCGTAGTAGTAATTCTCACCGTAGTGGCTTTTGATGAAGTCGGCGGCGGCGGTCAGCGCGTCCTCGGACAGACGCAGCGAGTCGGTACGCATATAGGTGATAAGACCGACCGTGCCCTCGCCCTCGATGTCCACGCCCTCATAGAGCTGCTGCGCAATGGACATGGTGCGGCGCGGTGTCATGCCGAGGCGACGGGAGGCCTCCTGCTGCAGGGTGGAGGTAATAAACGGAGGGGACGGGCTGCGCTGCTTAGAGCCGTGCTTCACGGTCTGGACATGGAAGGGCTTGCCCTCCACCGCCTTGACGACGCCGTCAACCTCCTGCTCGTTTTTGAGTTCCTTTTTCTTGTCGCCCTCGCCATGGAACGCCGCCGTGAAGCGGCTGCCATCCTGCTTTTCAAGCTCGGCGTTGAGATACCAGTATTCCTCCGGCTGGAAGTCGCGTATCTCCCGCTCACGGTCGATGACCATGCGCGTCGCCACAGACTGGACACGTCCGGCGGACAGTCCCTTGCGCACCTTGCGCCAGAGCAGCGGCGAGAGCTTATAGCCCACGATACGGTCAAGAATACGCCGCGCCTGCTGCGCGTCCACAAGGTCTTGGTCTATGTCACGCGGGTGCGCAAGCCCGTCGCGCACGACGTTTTTGGTGATCTCGTTGAAGGTAATGCGCCGCGCCTTATCGTCGGGCAGCTCCAAAAGCTCCTTCAAATGCCAGCTTATCGCCTCGCCCTCGCGATCCGGGTCGGTCGCGAGATAGACAGTACCGGCGCCCTTCGCGGCCTTTTTCAGGTCACTGATGACCGTCTCCCGTCCCTTGACGGGCTGGTAGTTCGGCTCAAAGCCGTGTTCAATGTCAACGCCTATGGTGTTTTTAGGCAGATCACGCAGATGTCCCATTGAGGCGACGACCTTATAGTCGCTGCCCAGATATTTTTCGATCGTTCTGGCCTTGGCCGGGGACTCCACGATCACCAGATCCTTTTTTGCCATGCTGCTGTTATCCTTTCCGCTGTGCCAAGTGTGCCAAGGAATACCGCCTGTTCTCCTGCCGCACGATGCCCGCGATCTCAAGCAGGGTCAGCGCCGCCATCACGCGCTGGGCAGGCAGGCCGGTCTTGGCCGTAATATCGTCCGGGAGCATATCCGGCTCTGTGAGCGCCATTGCGACGCTGCGCTGCGGCTCGTCAAGCTCCCTGATTTTTTCTACTAGGTCAATATAAAGCAGCTCCTGCCCCTTGTCAATCTCTTTTTTTAATTGTATGGGGCGCTCCTTTGCCTCCGTCGGGGCGAAATCCGTGCGATAATGCTCCATCACGTCGCTTCCGCTCGTGACCGGCACAGCCCCCTGCCGCAGCAGCTTATTGGTTCCGGCACAGGCCACCGCGTCCGCATTTCCGGGTACGGCAAACACGTCGCGGTTCTGCTCCAAGGCGTGTCCCGCCGTCACCAGCGAGCCGCTCCGCGCCGGTGCCTCCACGACGACCACGCCGAGCGACAGCCCCGACAAAATGCGGTTGCGCTCCTTGAAGTTCCAGCCCCATGTGTGCATACGCGGCGGATACTCGCTCAATATCGCGCCGGTCACGGCGCACTGGTCAAAAAGCTCACGGCTGCTCTTGGGGTACACCTCATCCACCGCCGTACCCAGCACACCGATGACCGTACCGCCCGCACAGAGCGCACCCGCCATCGCCTCGCTGTCCACACCCGCGGCAAAGCCGGAGACGACCACACCGCCCTCCGCGGCGAGCTGCCCGCCAAGAAGCCGCGCCATACGAGCGCCATAGGGCGTGGTCTTGCGCGTGCCGACCACGGCGACACAGGCCATATCGTCCACGGGCGGGAGCTTTCCCCGCACATACAGCACCGCCGGCGGGTCGGCGATCTGGCGCAGCCGTTCGGGGTAATCCGCGTCCTGTAGCGTGAAAATACTGACACCCAGACGCTCGCAGTCGGCGAGTATCTGCGTCGTGCGCTCCATGCTCTTATCGCAAAGCAGCGCAAGCTCCCGCTCCGAAAGCCGTGAGGCGGCAAGCTCGTCCCTGTCCGCAAAGAAAAGGCGCTCCGGGTCGCCGAAGCTGTCCAAAAGACGGCGCTTGACCGCCGAGCCGATGTTGTAGCTTGACAGCCACACCCAATACTTCGTCCTCGCCATCAGCGCACCAGCTCCCACATACACAGCGCGGCGGCAATGGCCGCGTTGAGCGATTCCGCCTGGGGACGCATGGGGATGATGACCTGTCCGGCACAGTGCGCCAGCAGCTCCTCCGTGAGCCCCCGTCCCTCGTTGCCGATGGCGACGGCGCTATTTTGCCCCGCCAGCGTCCGTATATCCCGTGCCTCCGGCGACAGCGCCGCCCCATAGAGCGGCAGTCCGCCAAGCACCCCGTCCAGCTCGGACGGCGCGGCGCGGACGACGCTCTGGCGAAACACCGCGCCCATGCTGGCACGAACGGCCTTGGGACTCCAAGGGTCGGCACACGCGCCGCAGAGCACGACAAGCTCCACCCCAAGCGCATCCGCCGTGCGCAGCACCGTCCCCACATTGCCCGGATCCTGCACGTTTTCAAGCACGACCGCCCGCGTGGGCTTTGCCGCGTCCGCTTGGCGCATACGCACGGAGAACACCGGCCCGGGCGCATTCTTCAGCGGCGACACATAATCGAGCAGCTCCGGCGACACGAGCCGGAACGAACAGCCGGACACGGCCTCCGTCCCCAGCGCCATCGTGACCTCCGCGCCGCTCGCCAGCGCCTCCTCCAGCAGCTTCTGCCCCGCGCCGATAAGCTCTCCCTGCTCCCTCCGAAAATCGCCGTCCGCACCGAGGGCGCGGAAGCGGCGTATAAGCTCGTTTTGTCTCGAACGGATGATCTCCATCGTCGCGACCTCACTTACATCAAAAATCTGATATATCTAGCTCCCATCATTATATCATAAAATCCCGCGTGTTCAAGACCACCGCGCAAATTCCGCAAACCGGGCAAAATGCGCCGTCTGCCCATTGACACCGCGCCGCGCTTTTGATATAGTATTGGGAGCTTTTGAGGGAGTAGCAGGCGCATTTTGCGCAGCAGGTCAACAAACTCGACCCCTTTTCGGTCTGGCCTGCTTTAATTTGCCAGACTCATGTATGGGCATTGGACTGTACATGGGGCGTTTGTCTTTTCTTACCGGTGCAGTCCATGCGACTGTGCCGGTTTTTTTGTGCCGGACACGATTTTTTGGGAGGAAAACGCATGAAGTATTACTGCGAGGGTGTCGAGCAGGTATTTACCGACCTCGGCTCACTGGAATCGGGTCTTTCCCGTGATGAGGCCGCACGGCGGCTTGAGACGAACGGGAAAAACCGCTTGGAGGAGGCCAAGGGCAAAAGCCTTATCGTCCGCTTCTTTGAGCAGCTTGCCGACCCCATGATCATCATTCTGCTGGCAGCGGCTGCCATCAGCGGCGGTCTTGCCGCCGTGGAGGGCGGCGGCTTTGCCGATGTCATCATCATCCTCGCCGTCGTCATCGTGAACGCCGTCCTCGGCGTGTATCAGGAGAGCAAGGCGGAAAAGGCCATCGAGGCTCTGCAAAAGATGGCCGCCGCGACCTCCAAGGTGCTGCGTGACGGTCAGCTCTACACCGTCCCCAGCGAGGATCTCTGCGTCGGTGATGTGATCGTGCTTGAGGCCGGTGACGCCGTTCCGGCGGATGCGCGTATCTTTGAGTCGGCGAGCCTCAAGGCGGAGGAATCGGCGCTGACGGGTGAATCCGTACCTGTCGACAAGTTCATCAACGCGCTTGGTCTTTCCGGCGACGAAAAGGACGTGCCGCTCGGCGACCGCCGCAATATGCTCTACATGGGCGGCTCGGTCGTGTATGGACGTGGCCGCGCCGTCGTGACCGCAACCGGCATGGACACGGAGATGGGCAAGATCGCCGGTGTCCTGCAGCAGACCAAGGAGGGCGACACGCCGCTCCAGCGGCGGCTGCGTGAGCTTTCCGGCATACTCACCAAGCTCGTGCTCGGCGTGTGCGTGCTCGTGTTCGCCGTGCAGCTCCTGCGCTCCCGTCAGCTTGACCTCCCGTTCATCCTCGATTCGTTCATGATCGCCGTCTCGCTGGCCGTCGCCGCCATCCCGGAGGGACTGGCCGCCGTCGTGACCGTCGTTTTGTCCATCGGCGTGACCTCCATGTCGAAGCGCAAGGCCATCATCCGGCGGCTGACCGCCGTGGAGACGCTCGGCTGTGCCCAGATCATCTGCTCGGATAAGACCGGCACACTGACCCAGAATAAAATGACCGTCGTGGACAGCTACGGCGAGGACGAAAAGCACTGTGCGCTGGCCATGGCGCTTTGCAGCGACGCAGAGCCGGACGGTCACGGCGGTGTCACCGGCGAGCCGACGGAGGCCGCACTCGTCGTCTGGGCGGGCAAGCTCGACCTCGACAAAGCCGCGCTAAAGGAGCAATACCCGCGCTGCGGCGAAGCGCCGTTCGACTCCGGGCGCAAGCTCATGTCCACCGTCCACCGCCATGAGCATGGCTTCATCCAGTTCACCAAGGGTGCGCCCGACGTTGTTCTCGGTCTCTGCACCCACTACCGCAAGGACGGCAAGCCCGTCCCCATGACGGAGGAATACGCCGCCGAGATCGTCGCCGCCAACCGTGAGATGGCGGGGCGTGCACTGCGTGTGCTGGCCTGCGCCGAGCGCGTGTGGGACGAAGCGCCCACGGACTGCTCCCCTGCCAATCTTGAACAGCAGCTCTGCTTTGTCGGTCTTGCCGGCATGATCGACCCGGTGCGCCCGGAGGTCAAGGCCGCCATCGTCGAATGCCGCGAGGCGGGCATTACGCCCATCATGATAACCGGCGACCACATCGACACCGCCACCGCCATCGCCAAGGAGCTCGATATGCTGCCGGAGGGCTGCCGCGCCATCACCGGCGCCCAGCTTGACGAGCTGGACGATGAGCAGTTTACCCGTGAGCTTGCGCATATCCGCGTCTATGCCCGTGTGCAGCCGGAGCACAAGACCCGTATCGTCAAGGCATGGCAGGACACGGGACACGTCACCGCCATGACCGGCGACGGCGTGAACGACGCGCCCTCCATCAAAACCGCCGACATCGGTGTCGGCATGGGCATCACCGGCACAGACGTGACGAAGAACGTCGCGGACATGGTGCTGGCGGACGACAACTTTGCCACCATCGTCTCCGCCGTCGAGGAGGGGCGGCGTATCTACGACAACATCCGCAAGGCCATCCAGTTCCTGCTCGGCTCGAACATGAGCGAGGTTTTGAGCATTTTCGCCGCAACGCTGCTCGGCTTCACCATTCTAAAGCCCGTCCATCTACTCTGGATCAACCTTGTGACCGACTGCTTCCCGGCGCTGGCGCTCGGCATGGAAAAGGCCGAGGGCGACATCATGAAGCGCCCGCCGCGTGACCCGAAAGCCGGTATCTTCGCCGGTGGCATGGGCTTTGACGTGGGCTATCAGGGTCTGGTCGTCACCATCCTCGTGCTTGCATCCTACTTCATCGGACACTTCATCGAGACCGGCACATGGGCCATCACGGACAGCGCCGACGGCACGACCATGGCGTTCCTCACCATGTCCATGGCGGAGATATTCCACAGCTTCAATATGCGCTCCCAGCGCGGCAGTCTTTTCAAGCTCCACTCGCACAACCGCACCCTCATCCTTGCCGCCATCGGCGCTCTCGCCATCACGACCGCCGTCTGCGAGATTCCGTTCCTCTCAGCGCTCTTTGACTTCACAAGCGTCGAGCCGCTGGAATACCTCGTCGCCATCGCCCTCGGCTTCCTCGTTATCCCCATCGTCGAGCTGGTAAAGCTCATCCAGCGCCACACGGCGAAATAAACAAAAACCCGAGCGGGGTCATCCCCGCTCGGTGCTTTTTCCTATCGCTTTTACAGGTGCTCCTTGGCGTTGAAGGCGTCGGCCTTTTCCTGACCGGCCTGATTCATGCTGCCAAACGCGCCCGCGCCGATGGTGCTTCCGGCGCTGCGGACATTGCCGCTCATGACCTGCTGCAAGGCCTCATCCTTGTTCTGCATCGTCTTCACATCAAATCCCAACACATTTTTCTTTTCCATGACAAATGCCTCCTTTTCATTTCCGCGCCCTATGGGGCGCTCTTTTTTCTGTCATTATCGTAGCACCGCTCTTGCTTTTTGCCAAGCGGGGCTTTATGATAGGGATATAAGAAATTCTTATATCAAGGAGGCCGCCATGGACGACAAAAAGCTGGACGCGCTGCTGACCGCCGTGAAGCTGGGCAGCCTAAGCCGCGCTGCGGAGGCGCTCGGCTACACCCAATCCGGGCTCGGCTACGCCATCGACGCGCTGGAGGCGGAGCTCGGCTGCCGCCTGCTTGTGCGCGACCACAGGGGCGTGCGCCTGACCGCCGTGGGCGAGCAGCTTCTCCCCTATCTCCGCCGCGCCTCCGCCGCCAACCACGCCCTCACGGAGCAGGCGCGGGCGCTCGCCCAAAACGGGCTTCATATCCGTATCGGCGCGTTCGCCAGCATTGCGTATAGCTGGCTTCCCGCCATCATCGCAGGCTTCACGGCGGAGCACCCCGGCGTCTCGGCAGACATACGGGTGCAGACGGACGAGCTGCGCCGCTGGCTCGATGACGGAAGCGTGGAGCTTGCATTCGTGGACGCGACAACAGCGCGGGGCTTTGAGTGGATACCGCTGCGCCGCGAGCCGCTGCTGGCCGCCGTCCCACGGGACTATCCCGTCAAGGACGGGGCGATCTCCGTGGAGCAGCTTCTGCGCGGGCCGTTCATCCGCTCGGCGGACGAGGATCTCGACCGCATTTTACCGGCGGAGCCGGAGCGTGACTATATCCGCGTCGATTCCGTGGACGATGGGGTCATCGCCTCGATGGTCGGACACGGTCTCGGCGTGAGCATATTGCCGGAGCTGAGCTTCCTGCGCTTCGCCGACGACATACGCGCCCTGCCACTCGACCCGCCCTGCTTCCGCGAGCTCGGTATCGCCGTCAAAAGCCTCCGCGCCGCCGCCCCCATGACCCGCCGCTTCATCGCCTACTGCAAAAAAGCGGAATACTGATTCATGCATATATAGTGAGACAGGCCAAAAACAGCCTGTCTCTTTTTTTGCGTCGGCGGGGCGTTGCTCTACAATAGCAGCGCGAAAGGATGTGAGCTATCATCAACTCTACATACGGCTATATCCGCGTTTCCAGTCGGGAGCAGAACGAGGCGCGGCAGCTCATCGCCCTGCGGGAGGTCGGCGTGCCGGAGACGAACATCTACATGGACAAGCAATCCGGCAAGGATTTCAACCGCCCGCAGTACCGGCGACTGCTGCGGAACATGAAAAAGGACGATCTGCTCTACATCAAGAGCATAGACCGTCTGGGGCGCAGCTATGAGGAGATTTTGCGGCACTGGCGCATACTCACCAAGGAAAAGGGCGTTGACATCGTGGTGCTAGATATGCCGCTGCTGGACACACGGCGCGGCAAGGATCTGCTGGGGACGTTCCTCTCGGACATCGTTTTGCAGGTGCTGTCCTTTGTGGCGGAAAACGAGCGCAGCAACATCCGCCAGCGCCAAGCGGAGGGAATCGCCGCAGCCAAGGCGCGAGGTGTGCGCTTCGGAAGAAGCCCGCTCCCCCTGCCGGACAACTTCCACGAGACACATAAGGCGTGGCGAGCCAAAAAGCTGACGCTAAAGCAAGCCGCCGAGCTGTGCCATATGCCCGTCGGGACATTCTACGGCAAGGCGCGAAAATTGGAGAGCGACACCTAGCAAAGCGTGGCAAGCGTTTGGAAATGTGTACTTTTGCAAACGCTGACATAAGCCCCTTTGCAATGCCATTTTACCACTAAAACAACCAAATTTCAACCATTTTCGAGGGGCGTTTTCCACGAATTTAGCAATTTGCAAATGTACACCTTTGAAAATTTGAAGGAGCGGCTGCCATGGCAAAAATTGCAGATGTCATCAAATACGAGGGCGACAACAGCACATTCATTTGGAAACATCCTTGCGAGGATTTTAATACGAGCACGCAACTGATCGTCCACGAATCACAGGAAGCGATCCTTTTTCTAAACGGACAGGCCCTTGATTTATTCGGACCGGGGCGGCACACGCTGGAGACAGAGAACATTCCTGTTTTACGCCACCTGATCAATGTCACAACAGGCGGCGAGAGCGCATTCCACTGCGAGGTCTATTTTATCAACAAAACCGAGCAGATGGCGATTCGTTGGGGAACGGACAGCAAGGTGCAGTACATAGAGCCTACATACAAGTTCCCGATCTCCATCGGCGCGAGCGGAGAAATGTCCCTTTGTGTTGATGATTCACGCAAGCTGCTGGTCAAATTGGTCGGCACAGAGCGCGTGCTGGATCGTCAGCAGCTTACGACCTATTTCCGCAGCATCCTGATGGCGAAGGTAAAAACCTATATCGCGCAGACAATGCGTGCTAATGCCATCAATATCTTTGAAATCGACGAGAGCCTTGAGACATTCTCGGCGGATATACAGCAGCGGCTGATCCCCGATTTTCTTGACTACGGTGTGCAGCTCAAACGCTTCTATGTCACTACGGTGGTCAAGCCGGACGGCGATCCGCAGTATGAAAAGTTCAAGGAGCTGCATTTCCGCCAGTATGCCGATATAGCCGAGGCAAAGCTGAAGCAGCAGACCGATGTGATCCACGCTCAAACCGAAGCCCAGAAAGTTGTCATTGATTCACAGGCACAGGCGACCAAGCGGAGGCAGGAGGGCTATACCTATCAGCAGGAGCGCGGCTTCGATGTGGCGCAGGATGCCGCAAAAAACGAAGGTGCAGGGCAATTTTCCGGCATGGGCATCGGGCTGGGAATGATGGCCGGTGTCGGCGGGACAGTCGGCGGCATGGTCGGCGGCGCTGTGTCTGACGCATTTGCGGGAATGACGACACAGCCGCAAGCGGCGGCAAATCGCTTTTGTGACCAATGTGGAGCTGAATTGACGCCGGGTGCTGCATTCTGCGATGAGTGCGGCGCACCGCGGACCGCTCCCGACACCTGTGCAAAATGCGGCTTTAAGTTCACAAAGCCCGGTAAATTCTGCCCAAAATGCGGTGCAAAGAGGGAGGGCTGACGATGAAAAAGAGCAGTACAAAGGGCTATGTCATTCTCGGCATCCTTTTCGTCTTAGTCAGCGCAATTGCGTTTGCCGTTCCCACAGCAACAACAACGGCATTTTGGATTTCTTATGCATTTACCGTGATTGCATTTGCTGCCCAGATCGTTATTTGGAAATCGGCTCTTGGACGCGCTGAAGCCTTAAAAAGCAAGTTCCTCGGCATCCCGCTCGTTTATATCGGCGTTGTATATCTTATAGTTCAGCTCATTGCATTCGCCGTATTTCTGTTCATCCCCACACTGCCGACTTGGAGTGCAGTCGTTGTCTGTGCCGTGATCGCAGGCGTATCCGCCGTTTGTATGATCGCCTCCGATGTCGGGCGCAGCGAGATCGAGCGAGTATCTGCAAAAGTACAGAAAAAGACCTTCTATATCAAGCAACTGCAAGCCGAGGTTGAGCTGCTGGCCGGTGCTGAAACAGATACCGCGACAAAATCAGCGCTGACACGCTTGGCGGAGAAAATCCGTTATTCCGATCCTATGAGTGACGAGCGGTTGGCAGATATTGAAGATCGGATCGCGGAGAAAATCGCTGAACTGAAAGCCTCTACAGATAAGGCAAAAATTATTAACGAGCTCAATTCGCTTTTGGACGAGCGAAATAGAAAATGCAAATTATTGAAGTGAGGGGACAAATGGATTATTCTGAATTGTTTAAAAGAGCAAACTTGCATATATCTGACATCTCCGATGGGCAAATTTTTCTGGCAAAGGACCTGTTTCCCGGAATCGAGTGGAATCAACTTCAAACGGGAGAGAAGCTGAGTTTCGGTAAGCAATTTAAAAATGCCGTTTTAGATGGGAAATTCCCCAGTGTTATGTACATTGGGAAAGCAGAGAACAACTCTGCGCAATATCAAAAGAAAAGAGAGGATCAATGATGAAACAGCTAACTTGTGAGATGTGCGGAAGCACCGATCTGATGAAGCAGGACGGAGTGTTTGTTTGCCAATCCTGCGGAACGAAGTATTCCGTAGAGGACGCGAAGAAAATGATGATTGAGGGCACTGTTGAAGTCAGCGGCACCGTAAAAGTGGATAATTCTGCCGCAAGGCAGGAGCAGATCAACAACTACCTTGAGATGGCAAAATCCGCGTTGGATGGCGAAGATGTTGAGGGTGTGGTCAGTTACTGCGATCGAATTCTTGAAATCGATCGGGATAATTATGAAGCATGGGTATTGAAAGCCAAAGTCGCAGGTTGGGGATCCTCACTCAAAAACATCAAGGTTCCGCAGGCTCTTACCGCTGCAAAGAGAGCGGTTAATTTGGCACCGGATTCCCAAAAATATCAGGTCTCAGCAGAGGTATACTATGCAATCAAAAATCAAATAGTCAGTCTGCTTGTTATTGCACAGAAAATGCCAATCGTAAGCGGATGTAACTATATTTTGAAGGTCATGCAGCAGTGGCAATCTGCTCTTGTTGAAATCCCGTTCCTAAGCAAGGACTTGATGGAGAAGGAAATCAGGGATTGTCAGCAGCTTTGCGAAAATTCAAAAAATGCATTCTCCCCTTCCGCCAGAATGATCTATGCTGCTTCCTCGACGAACCATAATGTTAGCTTTGACAAGTCATTTAGAAATGCGCTTGCCGAAAAGATAAAACTTGAAGAGTCAAGGGAGGCTGAATTCAAAGCAAAGGCTAAGGCTGAGGCAGAGGCGCAAAAGGTTGCTTATTGGAAGGAACACGCGGCTGAAAAGACGGCTCTTGAGGCAGAAAAGGCTTCCTTGCAGGGACAAATTTCTTCGCTGGAGGAAGAGATAAAAAACATTCCTGGCAGCGCTGAAAAAGAAAATATTCAAGGGCGTATAAATGCGTTGTCTACAGAAAAAAGTTCACTCGGCATTTTCAAAGGGAAAGAGAGAAAGGCTGTCCAAGAAAAGATTGATGAGGCCAATTCGGAATTGAACAGAGTTGTCGAGAAAATGGAGGCGGCAAAAAGGGAAATTAAAGGGAAAATTGCGCCGCTTCAAAGTAGGATCAACGAAATTGATAAAGAATTTGCAAAGGAACGCTAAATGTAATCCAATAAATACCCTTTGGAACAAAGAGCGCATATACTCCCCTGACAGGAGTATGTGCGCTCTATCCTCGCCTTTTGCGTCATATCACATAATCCCCGCCGTCGGGATGCTGCAAGAGCTCGGCGAGGGAGATGGAGTCAAAGT
>CAVIIB010000025.1:0-21329 GCA_963642815.1 Oscillospiraceae bacterium
GAATCGCTTTACTCGGCATTTTTTGGTTTCACCTCCATAAAGAAAAAATCTTTGTCCAAAGACAAAGACATACAAGCAGAAAATATCCGTATGCTTGTCCTCGGCGGGGCTTATATCCGCCGGAAGCGGAATGCCAGCTGTCTCTGGAACAGAGCTACTATACCAGCCGCACCCGTGATTGTCAAGCATTTTTGTAGGTCTCGCTAAAATCCCTGTCAAAAAACTAATTTTGCTTGCAGAATGGCTCATCTATGATATAATCGATATAATATGGAAAACAGATAAAACAGGAGATGTAAAAATGGAGAAACGTTACCCCCATATGTTTGCACCCATCACCATCGGTGCGCGTGGCCGCTGGCCCGGTCTTATTTTCAAAAACCGCGTGTGGACCGCGCCGACCGGCGTTCATCTGCTCGCGGCGGGTGAGCCCTATCCCAACGAGGCCGTCATCGCGCATTACCGCGAAAAGGCTCGCGGCGGCGCCGCCTGCATTACCTTCTCGGCGCAGAACATGGATCGCTTTTTGGTTGAGCACCCCGACGAGATCCACTCCGACCCCAACATCTTTAATATGCGCTACCATAACTATTGGTACCGTCTGACGAGCGCCGTGCATTTCTTCGATGCGCGTATCTCGCTGGAGCTGCTGGCGTTCTCCCGCCATGAGGAGCTGGACGGCGAGGTCGTCTGCTGGTCGGTCAACGGCGAGACGGACGAGGAGACGGGCGAATACTGCCCCATGCTCGACCGCGCCGGTATGGAGCGTATGTGCGCCGACTATGCCGAGGCTGCCAAGAACGCCGTGCGCGTCGGCTTTGACATGATCATGCTCCACCTCGGCCACGGCACTTTCCCTGCCCAGTTCCTCTCTCCGCTGTCCAACCAGCGCACGGATGAGTTCGGCGGCAGCCGCGAAAACCGCGCCCGCTTCCCCATGATGCTTATTAAAGCCGTGCGTGACGCGGTGGGGCCGCGTGTGCCCATCGAGGTTCGCCTCTCCGGCGACGAGCTGACCGAGGGCGGCGGCACGGTCGAGGACTGCATCGACTTCCTGCGCCGCGTGGAGGACGATATCGACATCGCCCACATCTCCTGCGGCACGGTCATGGACGACGTGACCCAGACCCGTATGCACCCCGTCGAGTTCTACGAGCCGGGCTGCAACGCCGTCTTTGCCCGCAAGGTCAAGGAATCCGGCTTCTCCAAGCCCGTCCTCACCATCGGCGCGTTCCAGCGTCCTGAGCTTATCGAGGAGACCATTGCCACCGGCGGCGCCGACCTCGTTGCCATGGCTCGCGGCACTATCGTGGACGCCGACTGTGTGAATAAGGCCGCCGAGGGCCGCGAGGACGAGATCATCCCCTGCCTCAAATGCTTCGTCTGCCTCAGCTACGACATGGAGGAGGAGTTCTGCTGCTCCGGCAACCCGACCGTCGGACGCGAGTACATCCTCGACCAGTTTGTGAACCACAACTCCACGCCCAAGCGCGTGGCGGTCATCGGCGGCGGTCCTGCCGGCATGGCGGCGGCGCAGTTCTGCACCGAGCGCGGTCACAAGGTCACGCTGTACGAAAAGGAGAAGGAGCTCGGCGGCACTATCCAGTTCGCCAAGTACGCAAGCTTCAAATACTCCCTCGACAACTACATGAAATACCGCATCCACATGATGGATAAGCTCGGCGTTGACGTGCGTCTCGGCGTGGAGGCCACGCCGGAGATGATCGAGGCGGAGCACTATGACGTGGTGATGACCGCGCTGGGCGCGTCGAACATCATTCTCCCCATCCCCGGCCACGACGACCCGCGCTGTATCTGCGCGGTAGACGCCTTCGGCAACGCCGACAAGATCGGTCAGAAGGTCGTCCTCATCGGCGGCGGCGAGGTCGGCTGCGAGGCGGCGCTCTATCTCGCCATGGAGTGCGGCAAGGACGTCTCCATCATCGAGATGATGGACCGTATCGCCGCCACCAGCGCCTATGCGCAGGAGCTTGCGCTGTATGACCGTGTGCCGAAGTACTGCCACCTCTATCTCTCCAGCCCCGTCACCCAGATCACCCCGACGCAGGTCGGCTACAAGGACCCCGACGGCGTGGAGCATTTCCTCGACGCCGATACAGTCATCTTCTCCTCCGGCCGCAAGGCGCGTGAGGACGAGGCCGAGAAGTTCCGCGACTGTGCGCCGAAGTTCTTCAAGCTCGGCGATTGCCTCAAGGCCTCCAATGTCCGCAACGCCAACCGCACCGCCTTTGACGCCGCGGCGCAAATCTAAACCCCAACACCAGCCGGAGGCTGCCGCCATAAGCGACAGCCTCCGTTTTTGCTTCGTTTGGACTTATAACAAAGGAGGGCAAATGCCCTCCTTTGTTAACGCCCGCCCTGCCGTGGGGGCACGATATGCAACCTGCACGACTCGGCAGGTGGGTCGCCTCATGGCGGTTTCCGCGCTTCCAACGTCCGAATGGTCGGGAGGCCTGCGCTCCGCCGCCGTATATGGCGTCCCTTATAAGAGATGTGGGTCCAACCGAACCCTTTAGACCTCGAACAGGGCAGGTTTCAATTTCAGTATATGCGTCAATCCTCGGAAATGTCCTCGTCGTCTCCGGCAAAGAGATTTTCCATATAGTAATTGTATACGCGCCCCAGCTCGTCCTCGTCATCCACGGACTCAAAGCTGTCCTCGCCGTCCTGCTCCACAACGCGCAGGATGATGAGGCCGTAGTCGGGGTCGTCCTCGCTCATGTCGGCAGGCAGGAAAACCATGTACTCCTCGCCGTCAAATTCAAAGGTGTCAAGATGCTCAAGCTCGAACTGGTTGCCCTCGTCATCCTCGATGTTGATGAAGCTCGCGCCGTATTCCTCGTCCATGTGGGGTACCTCCGCAGTTGATATACGGCGTTGCCGTAGCTGTATTGTACTCCATACACAAACGGATTTCAAGCCCCAAGCTCCGCAAGCAGCGCAAGCGCCTCGGCATAGTCCGCCGCACCGACACCGGCGGCGAAGCGTGCCTGCTCGGCGGCGGGCAGTGTGTCCTCCCGCAGCTCGGAGATGAGCACCGGCGTGCGGCTGTCCGGCAGTCGGTAGACGCACACGCGCCCGTTGTCACTGCGCAGCAGATAGGTCACACGCTCACCCGCCGCCGCGTCAAGAGCGCCGATGTCCGCAAGCGTGGCGACAAGGCAGAGCACAGCCACGACCGCGAGCAGTGCGCAGAACATTACCTTGAGCCTTCGTCCGAGCATTTTCTCTCGCCTCCCGCTTCCAGTATGCCCGATTCCGGCGCGTATGATACCGCCCCATTTCTTGTCTTTCGATTAAATTTTAATTTTAGGGGTGCAAATGCGCGAGGTTGTGCTATAATAGTAAATTAGATAATTGTCCGAAGCGCCCATAGGGCGCATCAGCCTGTCAAAAAACCTTGCACTGGCGCGGCAGCGCCCCGGCTCCCTTGTGTAAAGGGAGCTGTCAGCGGAGCTGACCGAGGGATTGAAAAGCCTCGATAATCTCCAGCTTACAACCCCTCCGTCACGGCTTGCGCCGTGCCACCTCCCCTTACACAGGGGAGGCTTTGGGTACAGTGCAAATTCGGAGAAAACGCACTTTTTTGACACACCGAAGCGCCCATAGGGCGCATAGCAGACCATTCGGAGGATAGATTTTTGAACAGCTTTCGTGAGTTTTATCTAAAAATATACAACTGGCTGCACCAGCGAAGGGTACGCCGCGCCCTGCGGACGGCGGAAAAGGTGGCGGACACGACGGCCTTTGGCATCGGCGCTGTGCTGCGCCTATTCGTGCGCATCGTGGCGACGGCGCTGCTCGTGTTCGTCGTGACGGGGCTTCTCTGCACCTGCATTTTTGCCGTCTATGTCAAGACCTGCATGACCGACGATCTGGACGTTTCGTTGGAGGAGGTCTCCCTGAGCCTCTCCAGCACCATATGGTATCAGGAATCGGACGGAAGCTGGCGCGAGATGACAAAGCTTTACAGCAACGAAAACCGTAGCTGGGTCGACCTTGAAAACATCCCTCTCGATATGCAGCACGCCGCCGTCGCCATCGAGGACAAGCGCTTCTATGAGCATAAGGGCGTGGACTGGTACCGCACGGCGGGCGCATTTGTCAATATGTTCGTGGGCATGAACTCCACCTTCGGCGGCTCTACCCTGACACAGCAGCTCATCAAAAACGTCACGGAATACGACGATGTGACCGTCCAGCGAAAGCTCTTGGAGATATTCCGCGCCCTCGACTTTGAGAAGACCTACACCAAGGACGAGATCATGATGTGGTACCTCAACGAGATATATCTCGGCGAGGGCTGCTATGGCGTGGGCGCTGCGGCGAACGCCTATTTCGGCAAAAACGTCTGGGAGCTCGATTTGGCCGAGTGCGCCACCCTGATCGGCATTACAAACAACCCCTCGCTTTACGACCCGTACATCTACCCCGAAAACTGCACCAACCGCCGCAACACCATCCTGCGCGAGATGTATGAGCAGGGCTATATCGACTACGACCAGTACGAGGCGGCGGTGAACAAGCCCTTGGAGACCGTCCACAGCGAAAACGTCAACTCCTCCGCCGGTATCTATACCTGGTACGAGGAAATGATCATCGACGACGCGGTCAAGGATCTGTCGGCGGCAAAGGGCATATCCTCCTCGGTGGCGGAGCGTCTGCTCTTTTCCGGCGGCTACAACATCTACGCCTGTGTGGATATGCGTATCCAGAACATTGTGGACAACTACTTCCAAGACCTAAGCAACCTGCCTCGCGCCTACCGCACATCGAGCCAGCAGCTCCGCAGCGCCATGGTCATCGTCCAGCCCGGTACGGGCAACATCGTCGCCATCGCGGGCGATGTGGGCGAGAAGACCATCAACCTCGGTCTGAACCTCGCGACGGAGGCGAAGCGTCCTCCCGGCTCGTCGTTCAAGCCGCTGGCCGTCTATTCTCCGGCCTTTGACACGGGCTATGTGAACCAGAACTCGGTGCTCAACGACTCGCCCGGTATCCAATTAAGCGGCACAAGCTGGTATCCGCGCAACTCCGGCGGCTACAGCGGCCCCATCACCATCCACAACGCGCTGGTCTACTCCAAAAACACCATCGCGGCGCAGCTTTTGGACGGCATTGGCCTCGCCACAAGCTGGGAATACCTCACAAAGCACTTCGGTATCACCTCGCTTGTCTGGGAGCGCACGAACTCGGACGGCACGGCTGTCACGGACTATGCCTACGCACCGCTGGCGCTCGGCCAGCTCTCCGACGGTATCACCGTGCGCGAGATGGCGCAGGCGTACACCGCCTTTGTCAACGACGGCGTGATGACCTATGGGCGCAGCTACTCCGTCATTACAGACCAAGAAGGCAATCTTGTCTATGACAACGCGACCCGCGCCATCAACGCGCTCAAGGCGAATACGGCGGCCAATATGTGCCAGATGATGCAAGACGCCGTGCGCTACGGCACCGGCACGGAGGCGTATATCAGCCAGACCGCCGTCGGCGGCAAGACCGGCACGACCGACAGTGACAAAGACCGCTACTTCACCGGTATCACCATGTACTATACGGCGGCAGTCTGGACGGGCTATGAGATTCCGGAAAAGATGTACTTCTCCGGCAACCCCGCCTGCCAGATATTCCGCACCATCATGTCGCAGGTGCTCGACGGCTATGACTATTGGAGCTTCCCGGCGGCAACCATCGAATCGGCGGCAATAAGTGCGGCAACCGTTGTGCCGGAGGAAGAGACGACTGACACGCCGGAGCCGACGGAAGCCCCGACACCGACGGCAGTGCCGACATCGACACCCGAACCGTCGCCGACACCGCATGAGCATACGTGGGTCACGGAGACCATCGAGCATCCTGCGGAGTATAGGACGATCACGGTTGAGGACTACGGAGACGTGACCTATTACGTCTGTAACGGAAATGACGGTGAATTCAAGAGCGAAAGCGAATTTAACGATCATAACGCCTCGGTGCATGGCAGCGGACAGAGCTACGCTGTGGTGACACGCAGCGAGGTGATCGGTACGCACGAGGAGCAGGAGCTGGTCAAGGAAGCATGGACCGAGACAAGAACCTACTGCTCGACCTGCGGCGCAACACAGTAAGCCCGACCCTCGCGAGCCGAAAAGGTTACAATTTTTAATCGTTGTGATTCCCCGCCTCCAACGACCACAATCACTTGTGGTTGTAAAGGAGACGGGGAATTTTTTGTGGATTATTGCCATAGCGCAGCGGTTGACAAGTCGGAAACAATACGTTACAATTTGGTATCATAAACTTCAAATGGAGGCGAATCCCTATGTCGGAATCCAAATCCGCGGCCTTGAAATACAAGGGTCATCCCCTGCGCCGTAAGGATAATCTCATCTACTTCGGCAGCATGGCGGACAAATATATCATCATGCTCCAGATCCTCGACACGAAGAAAATCAAGGACTTGGACGTGGCAACAAAGGTCTCCGTCCAGCTTCAGCTCACCGACCCCGACCTCAAAAGCCGCGACCGCGTTGTGAAGAAAAGCGAAAAGGACAGCCTGTACGCCGCCATGGACGTGGCCTCTGTCTGGCTTGACCGTGCGCTTGCCACGCGCTGAGTGATCGCCATGCAATACAGAAAGAGAATCGCCCGCCTGCTGGTGCTGTGTATGCTCGCGGCGCTGTTGAGCACGGCGGCGCTGGCCGACGGCGGCAAGGTGACGGCGAGCTATCTGAATCTTCGCTCCGAGCCGTCCTCCTCCGGCACCTTGGTGGGCGTCCTGCCCAAGGGCGCGACTGTGACGATTTTGGAGACCTCCGGCGACTGGTATAAGGTCCAGTCGAACGGCATGACCGGCTACGTCAGCAAGACCTACATAAGCACCGACGGCAGCAGCGACAGCTCCTCGAGCTCGTCCTCCTCGTCCTCAAGCTCCACGACCTCCGAGAGCGGCAGTATTAACGCCTCCGGCGTGAACATCCGCTCCGGCTCGTCCACAAGCTCGTCCATCGTGGCGAACGTCGGCAAGGGCACGGCGGTCAAGGTCACGGGCACGGACGGCGACTGGTACAAAATCGACTACAACGGCCAGACGGCCTATGTCTACAAGACCTATGTAACGCTTGACGGCTCCGACTCGTCCTCGTCGTCCTCCACGACCACGAGCGACAAGACCGGCACGATCAACGCGACCTATGTCCGTCTGCGCTCCGGCGCTTCGCTCAGCTCATCCATCCTCAAGGTGCTCGACAAGGGCGCGAGCATGACGGTCACGGGCGAGAGCGGCGACTGGTACAAGGTGAGCTATAACGGCACGGACGGCTATGTCTACAAGACCTATGTCACCATCGGCAGCAGCTCCGGCTCGTCAAGCTCCTCGTCGAGCGCCGACCAGAGCGGCACGATCAATGCGACCTATGTCCGCTTCCGCTCCGGCTCGTCCACAAGCTCGTCCATCCTCGGCACCTTCGACAAGGGCGCGAGCGTGACGGTCACCGGCACGGACGGCGACTGGTACAAGGTCAGCTACAACGGCAAGGACGGCTATGTCTACAAGACCTACGTCACCGTCGGCAGCGCCGATTCCGGCTCGTCCGGCGCAACGGACAACGTGGAATCCGCCTCCGGCACAGGGACGATACGCGGCAGTTATGTGCGTGTGCGCTCCGGCGCGTCCACAAGCTCGTCCATCCTTGCAACGGTGCATACCGGCACGACCATGACCATCACCGGCACGACCGGCGAGTGGTATCAGGTAAGCTACAACGGTCAGACCGGCTATGTCTACAAGAGCTATCTGGTCGACTCCTCCGACAGCGGCAGCACAAGCTCCGGCGGCTCCACGAGCGCCGGTGAGGCCATCGTCGCCAAGGCGAAGGAATATCTGGGTGTGCCCTATGTCTACGGCGGCACATCGCCCTCCGGCTTCGACTGCTCCGGTCTTGTGTACTACGTCTACAAGCAGCTTGGCTACTCCGTCTACCGCACGGCCTCCGCCCAGTACAGCAACGGTCACAGCGTGGAGCGCAGCGAGCTTCAGCCGGGTGACATCATCATCTTCTACAACAGCGGTATGTCCGCCATCGGTCACGCCGGACTGTATATCGGCGATAACCAGTTCATCCACGCCTCCTCCGGCGGCGGCAAGGTGCAAATCAACAGCCTTTCCGAAAGCTACTACAACACGCACTACTACGGCGCAAGACGAGTGGTAAGCTAACAACGGAATGCTGCGATGCTTTCCAGCCATTGCCTCCCCTGAAAGGGGAGGTGGCGCGAAGCGCCGGAGGGGTTACCCCGCAGAGATTGCAAGAGAAACCCCTCAGTCAGCGGCGAAGCCGCTGCCAGCTCCCCTTTCAGGGGAGCCATGATATGGAAAAACGGCTGCCAATGCTCCGTGCATTGGCAGCCGTCTCATATTATTGGGCACTCACTGGATGAGCCCGCTCTCCTTTAGCAGGAGCTCAACATCGGTTCCCTTGACCTTTTTCAAAACCAGCTTGAGCATTTCCTTTTCCTTAAACGACAGCGGCGCTTCGCTGATAGGCTTCTTGTCAATGGCATAGTAGCAGGCACGAAGCAGCTCGCGCACATCGTACTTGCTTCCCCAGACCTCCGGCACGCCACGGTCGATGTCCAGCAGCGTGTAGACCGACTCCATGCCGGTGCGCATGGAATATTCGGTGGTAAAGATGGTGTCGCGGGGTGTCTCGGCGAATTGACCGATAAAGGCGAAGTTCACAGCTCCATCGGGTACGACCTTGGGACGATCGCTCTCCTTGCGCGGCTGGAAGAAGGCGTTGATATACGGCATGAAGCAGGTCGTCGTGTTGCAGGCATCGTGCGCCAGCGCGTCGATCTTCTCGGTCGGCACACCAATGTGGTACAGCCACTCGCGGCAGACCTCCTCGCCGGTGCAGTCCCGCATGGCTTTCTTCACATAGTTGCCCTCTTTGTTGGTGTTCAGCGAATACAGCCACACAAGCACCATGCCCTTGTCCTGCGACTTAAACTGTGGCTGGCGGTTGATCGTCCACGAGAGATACCAGTTGTCGGTGCTGTCCTTGACGGTGACAATGCCGCCGGTCGTCACCTTGCCGGAACGGGGATCGCGCTTGCAGACATTCATGATATGCTGGATGACCTCCTCGTCGGAGGTGGCGACGGTGGCGCTCATCCAGTTGGTGGCATCCACGTCGGAGCAGAATTTATCCGGGTTGCCGAACTCGCCGTGCTTCGCCTGCGCCGCGATGGCCTTCCACATATCCCACGACTCGCCGCGACCGTTCTTCACGCCGGAGAGATCGGGTGCATGGGTCTGGTCGCCATAGCAGGAGGTGTCGGTGCAGCAGCCGTTGGTGATGAACACGAGGTCATTCTCCGTGAGGTCGATGGTCTGCTCCTTGCCGTCCTTGACATAGACAAGCTGCTTGGCAACGCGCCTCTCGCCCTCGGCTTTGATAATGACGTTCTTCACGTCCATGCCGTACTCGATGTGTACGCCGTGGGCTTCCAGATATTTCACCAGCGGCAGGATCATGCTCTCATACTGGTTATACTTGGTGAAGCGCAGGGCGCTGAAATCGGGCAGACCGTCGATGTGGTGGACATAGCGGCACAGATAGCGCTTCATCTCCAACGCACTCGACCAGCGCTGGAACGCGAACATGGTCTGCCAGTAGAGCCAGAAATTCGTGCTCCAGAAGGTGTCCGGGAGTACCTCGGAGATTTTCTTGTCCTCCAGCTCCTTTTCCGGGGTCATGAACAGCTTGGAGAGGGCTAGTGCAGAGGCCTTGTCCAGCTTGAACTGCTTGTCGGTGTGGGCATCCTCGCCGCGATTCACGCTGGCGCGACAGAGGGAAAAGTTGGGGTCGTGCTTGTTGAGCCAATAATACTCGTCCAGAACGGAAACACCCGGCGTTTCGATGGACGGGACGTCGCGGAAGGTGTCCCACATGACCTCAAAATGGTTGTCCATCTCGCGACCACCGCGCATAAAGAAGCCCTTGGTGACATCCTTGCGACCATCACAGCTACCACCTGCCAGCTCCAGCTTTTCATAGACATGGATGCGCTCGCCCTTCATCTGCCCGTCGCGGACGAGATAGAAGGCCGCCGTCAGTCCGGCAAGCCCCGTGCCGATGATGTAAGCCGATTTTTTATCAACATCCTCGGGCTTTTCGGGGTGGGCAAAGGCCTCGTAAGTACCTGCGGAATAATACATAACAAATACCTCCTGTGCTTTTATGCTTTCAGTATAGCGTTTCCCCGCCGACGAACAATAAACAGAAAAAGCCCCGTGACAAAAAAATCATCACAGAGCTAAAAATGCACAAATTTTTAACGATTAAGCCAAAATGATAAAATCGAAAAAACACCTCTTCACTCTTCACTATTACTTATTACCTACCAAAAATCGGCGGCTATAATCTAGTGAAGAGTGAATAGTGAAAAGTGAATAAGTCAAAAATCGGCAAGCGCCTAGCGTCGCTTGCCGATTTTCGGCGGGAGTCCGCCGCAGATTTCGACGCAGCCGAGTTCCCGCAGGGCGGCTTTGCCGACCGAGGATGTCCAATAAAAGGGGTCCCCATGAAGTCCAAGGACTTCATGGGGATGGTGCGCGAGGCGGGACTTGAACCCGCACGTCCGGAGTGGACACTAGAACCTGAATCTAGCGAGTCTGCCAATTCCACCACTCGCGCATGGCGTACATTCTGCCGAATGCCAAGCTATAATAGCATTAGCTGCGCCCAATGTCAAGCATTTTCCCACGCCACGCGAGAATTTTGCAGAAGCTGCCACGAGGCGCGGCATGGGACAAAGCGACCAGCAGCGCGTAGCTGCCGGTCGGGAAAAACTTGATATTTTTCACTGTCCTCTTGACGGGGTGCAATCCATTCTCGCTACAGCCTTATTTACTTCACGCGGCAAGTGAGAGCGCCGTCCTCGGCATCGAGGATGAGGGTCGAGCCGGCGGGCATATCGCCCTCCAAAATTTTGCGGGCGATGAGGGTCTCCGCGTGGGATTGCAGATAGCGCTTGAGCGGACGAGCGCCGTAGACCGGGTCATAGCCGCCGTCGATGATGACGCGCTTGGCTGCGTCCGTGACCTCAAGCGACAGCTCCTTGTCCGCGAGCCGCGCCTTGAGGCTGCCCATAAGGATGTCCACGATATGCTCCAAATTCTCCTTTGTGAGCGGGTGGAACAGGATCGTCTCGTCAAGGCGATTGAGAAATTCGGGGCGGAAATGCGCCTTCAGCTCCGCCGCGACTGCCGCCCGCGCCTCGTCGCTGATCGTCCCGTCCGGGCGTATGCCGTCGAGTAGATACTGGCTGCCGAGGTTCGAGGTCAGGATAATGACCGTGTTCTTGAAGTCCACCGTCCGCCCCTGCGAGTCGGTGATGCGCCCATCGTCCAGAATTTGCAGCAGGATGTTGAACACGTCCGGGTGTGCCTTTTCCACCTCGTCAAACAGCACGACGGAGTAGGGCTTGCGCCGCACGGCCTCCGTGAGCTGGCCGCCCTCGTCATAGCCGACGTATCCGGGAGGCGCACCGATGAGGCGGCTGACGGAGAATTTCTCCATGTACTCGGTCATGTCGATACGCACCATGTTATGCTCGTCGTCGAACATACTCTCAGCCAGCGCCTTGGCAAGCTCCGTCTTGCCGACACCGGTCGGCCCCAAAAAGAGGAACGAACCATTCGGGCGGTTGGGGTCGGCGATACCGGCACGCGAGCGCAAAATGGCCTCCGACACGAGGCGCACGGCCTCATCCTGCCCGACGACGCGCTCATGCAGGATGTCCTCCAGCCGCAGCAGCTTCTCGCGCTCGCCCTCGACAAGGCGGTTCACGGGAATGCCCGTCCAACGCGCCACGATACCGGCGATCTCCTCCGCCGTCACCGTGTCATGGACAAGGGAATCGGCACGCGCCTCGCCCTCCTTGGCCTCCGCATCGGCAAGCTGCTTTTGCAGGGCGGGCAGTGTCTCATATTTGAGCTTCGCCGCCGTCTCGTATTCGTAGCTCTGCTGGGCGCGTTCGATGTCGGCGCTGCATTTTTCAAGCTGGGACTTGATGGTCTTCACCGCGTCCACCTCGGCCTTGTCCGCCTCCCAGCGAGCCTTCATGGCGTTGAACTCGTCCTTGGCCTCGGCAAGCTCGCCGCGCAGCTTTTCAAGCCGGTCGGCGGAGAGCTTATCCGTCTCCTTTTTCAGCGCCGCCTCCTCGATCTCAAGCTGCATGATACGGCGGCGTATATCGTCAAGCTCCGCCGGCATGGAGTCGATCTCCGTCCGTATGAGGGCGCAGGCCTCGTCCACAAGGTCGATGGCCTTATCCGGCAGGAAGCGGTCGGTGATATAGCGGTTGGACAGCGTGGCCGCCGCCACCAGCGCCGCGTCGTGTATGCGGACGCCGTGGAATATCTCATAGCGCTCCTTGAGACCGCGCAGGATGGAGATGGTGTCCTCCACCGTCGGCTCATCGACCATGACCGGCTGGAAGCGCCGTTCGAGCGCCGCGTCCTTTTCGATGTATTTGCGGTACTCGTCCAGCGTCGTCGCGCCGATACAGTGCAGCTCGCCACGCGCCAGCATGGGCTTGAGCAGGTTTCCGGCGTCCATGCTGCCCTCGGTCTTGCCCGCGCCGACAATGGTGTGCAGCTCGTCGATGAACAGGAGGATACGCCCCTCGGACTTGACGACCTCCTCCAAAACGGCCTTGAGCCGCTCCTCAAACTCGCCACGGTACTTCGCACCGGCGACCAGTGCGCCCATGTCGAGCGAGAAGATGGTCTTGTCCCTCAAGCCCTCCGGCACGTCGCCGCGCACGATACGCTGCGCCAGTCCCTCGGCGATGGCCGTCTTGCCGACGCCCGGTTCACCGATGAGCACCGGGTTGTTCTTCGTCTTGCGCGAGAGAATGCGCACGACGTTGCGTATCTCCGTGTCGCGCCCGATCACGGGGTCAAGCTCGTTCTCGCGGGCGCGTTTCACCAGATCTGTGCCATATTTCTCCAAAACGTCGTAGGTGTCCTCCGGGTTGTCGGAGGAGACATGGCCAGTCTTGACCTTGGCAAGCTCCGCCGTGAAAGCGTCCTTGGTGATACCGTGGGCGGAGAAGATGCGGCGGATGTCCGCCGTCTCGTTGGAAAAAATGCCGAGCATCAGGTGCTCGACAGAGACATACTCATCCTTGAGCTTCGCCGCGACCTTTTCGGCAAAGCTGATGACGCGGCCAAACTCGTTGGAGGGGTAGACCTCCTGCGCACCCTGCACACGGGGCTGGCGGCTGATAACGCCGTCCAGCTCGGACAAAAGCGCGTCGCAGTCCACGCCCATACGCCCCAGCAGCGTCGGGATAAGACCGCCGTCGGCATCCACCAGCGCATAGAGCAGGTGCTCCGGCGTGACGTATTGGTTGTCGTTTTCTCGTGCCATCGCGCTTGCCGCGTTGATGGCCTCTATGGTTTTCTGGGTCAGCTTTTCACTGTTCATAATAAGACCCTCCTTGCAATTGATTTAACTCACAGCAGGGTGTTCCCCGCCGCGATCCATTGGGCATAGCTGCGGCGCAGCGCCGCACGGTCAGCCCCGCCGAGCCACGCCTTCATCAGCCCGTCGAACAGGCGGATATAGGCGCTGATGGCGGCGGCCACATCGTCCGTGGAATAGTCCGCCTTTCCGGGCAGACAGATGGAGCGCGTAAAGCGCCCGCCGTAAAGCGCGTAGTCGATACCGGCGGTGAAGTAGGGCGCGACAAGCTCATCCTCAATGCTCTTGAGCGCACGGAAATAGCCCTCCATCGCGTCCAGCAGCTCCGTCGACTGTGTTCGGAACACGACCGACAGCTCGCCGAGCGCGGCGCGGTGGTCGCGGAAAAGCTCCACCGAGTATTTCACGGTCGGGCGGTAGCGGTATTGGAGACTGGATTTCAGGCTCATGCTCGTCGCGTTCGGCGCGACGTGCGGAACAAGCTCGCGGTCGCCGAGCAGCAGCGCCTCCATCTGGTTGAAGATGTCCCGTATACGGCGCTCCGGCGTTACCAGATCAACGTGCTCCGCGAGGATCTGGTTGATAAGGTTGGAGCGGTTCGTGCCGTAGCGGTGCGCCAACGCGTCGATCTCCCGCACAACATCGTCCGAGAGCATAAGACTATACAGCGTTTTTTTCATCGGTTCTCACCTCATTGTCAGTGTAGCATATTCTATGTAATTTGTCAAGCAGTTTATATAAATAAAATAACAAAAACACCGGACAGACAAAACGCCTGTCCGGTATTCGTCCGTATTGACTTACGCGGCGAGGAAGTCCTCATAGCTGAGGATCAGACCGAACTCGATCTGCATCGCCCAAGGATTGGCGGTGGGGTCATAGTCGGCCTCGGTGGTGGCGTCGATGGCAGCCAGCTCATCCTCCAGGAAAGGGCTGCCGCCGTCGTTCTTGAGCGCGTCGGAGACATAGCTCTTGTAGCCGTCGAAGGTCTTGTCATAGCCGTCAGCGGGGAAAAGATCCTTGGTCTGGGGCTCGCCGGACATATCGGCGGAAGCCTCGCCGTCAGCGGCGACAGCGGGAGCCTCACCCTCGGCGGGTGCGGCCGCAGTGGTGGTCTCGGTGGTCTCGGCCTTGTCGCCGCAGGCGGCGCAGAGGCAGACGAGCATCATAACAGCAAGGAGAAGTGCAAGAGTCTTTTTCATGGGGTAGCTTCCTTTCTTATTTTAGCCCTTTCGGGCAGGATCACGTTGTCAACCCCGCACGGCGCGGGGAGGGTAAGAGCGCGGCGTTTGCCGCGCTCTTATTGTTGCTTTTGCGTAAGTTTAAGCAGCGGGCTCCGCGCTGGGCTCGCCGGAGGCAGCGCCCGCGTTGGGGTCGCCCGTGGCCATGTTGCTGGTGTCGGCGGCAGGGCAGCCGGCCTCGACCCAAGCGTCATAGGTCAGGATCATCTCGCCGGAGAACATCGGAGTCAGGTACTGGCAGGCCTCGACCTCCTCGGCGGTGGTGCAGGCGGCGATGGCGGCCACGGCAGCGGATTTCTCGTCGTCGGTGGGAGCGCCGGCCTCGGCATAGGCGCTCACATAGGCCTTGTAGGCCTCCAGATCGCCGGCGGCGGCGGGAGCCGCAGCCTCAGCGGGAGCTTCGGTCGCGGTCTCAGCGGCCACGGGTTCGGGCGTCGCGGCCTCGGTGGTCTCGGTGGTCTCGGTTGTGCTGCCGCAGGCGCAGAGCGCCGCGATCATCACGACGGCCAGAAGCAGAGCGATAACTTTCTTCATTTCAGCAAATCCTCCAAAATTTTAGTTTGCAATGCCAGTTGCATATTGCATTATAGAAGTGTTTTTCGCCTTTGTCAATATCTAGACAGAAAAAGCCCCCTTAAAAGGAGGCTTTTTAGCCGCCGCCAGCCTTTCCCGCAGGATGGCCACGCCGAATTTGCTGTCCACCTTGCCGATGGAGACGGCCTCATAGGTGTGCGGGTCAATGCCCGGCGTGAGCCGCAGGAGTATGCCCTGCTTCATATGCCGGCGGGACGCCTCGGCCTCGATGGCGCGTATCTCCTCGGCGTTGTCCGCGACAAAGCAGCCGACATGGCTGTCCATGGCATAGGCAATGTCCGCGTCGGTCTTGTTGTTGCCGTGGAAGTAGGCGTTCGACAAATCATAGCCCGCTTGCAGCGCGGTATATATCTCGCCGGAGGACACCACATCAATACCCATGCCCTCCTCGCGCATGATCTCATAGATACGCTTGAAAGCGTAAGTAAACGCCCCCTTTTGCCCGTTGGTCGGCGGGCTTGTATGCAAAAATGGTATTCCTTGATAGACCGAGGCGGGAGAACGCGCTCGCTCTCCCGCCATACGTCATGGATATTCGTCAGTCGTAGGTGACAACGCCCATGACCGTCTCGCCGCTGTCGTTTTTCAGAGTGGTGACATAAAAGCCGTCCGCGTCGTAGTAGAGCTGACCGTCCTCCGCGCCCATTTCAAGGCAGCTCGACGCATAGTGGGGCTCGGCCTCCGGCTCGCCGATGGTCTCATAGAGCAGCTCGACGCTCTCGCCGACGCAGCCGAGCGCAAGCTCATACTTCTCCTCGTTGAGCGAGCCGCCCGCATCGGCGGCCAGCATATCGTCCGTCAGCACAAAGGTGTCCGAATCAGAGGCGGCCGTCACGCTTGTCTCGACGCTGCTTTCAGGCGCGAGGTCGCCGGAGTCGTCCGCCGCGGGCGCTTTCGTGGCAGCGGGTGCTTCCGTCTGGCCGCAGGCACAGAGCGCCACAAGGCACAGCAGTGCGAGCAGGCATACAAGGGTCTTTTTCATTCGATCTCTCTCCTCTTATATTATTGAGTTTTTCAACAGTATAGCATTTTCCCGCCGCCCTGTCTACGACAGACGCGGAAAAACAGCCTGAAACCAGTCCGGCAGCTCCGTCCAGAACGACATGGCCTCGCCGGTGGTCGGGTGGATGAATTTGAGACCGCGAGCATGGAGGCACTGACCTTCAAGCCCCTTGTCGGCGCGTCCGCCGTACAAGGTGTCGCCCAGAAGCGGATGACCGATGTGCGCCATATGGACGCGAATTTGGTGGGTGCGCCCCGTTTCCAGACGGCAGCGGATATAGCTGTAACGACCGTAGCGCTCCAGAAGCTCCCAGTGCGTCACGGCCACGCGGGAGTTTTTCTCCGTCACCGCCATGCGCTTGCGGTTGCGCACGTCGCGCCCGATGGGTGCGTCCACCGTCCCGCTGTCAGCCTTGAAGCCGCCCTGCACGATACAGTCATAGATGCGCGAGAGGCTGCGATCCTTGAGCTGCGCCGAAAGGCGCTCGTGCGCCCGGTCATTCTTCGCTGCGATGAGCAGCCCGGAGGTGTCCTTATCGAGGCGGTGGACGATACCGGGGCGAAGCTCGCCGCCAATGCCGGACAGACTCGCGCCGCAGTGCGCCAGCAGCGCGTTGACAAGCGTCCCGTCCGCGTGACCGGGCGCGGGATGGACGACCATGCCGCGTGGCTTGTTCACCACAATGAGGTCGCCGTCCTCATACACCACGTCCAGCGCTATCTCCTGCGCCACGGCTCGTGCCGGGACGGGCTCCTCCCGCTCCGCACATATAACATCCCCGGCGACCACGCGGTAGTTCTTGGCGGCGGGGACACCGTTCACCGTGACCGCACCGGCGGCCAGCAGCCGTGCCGCCGCGCTGCGGCTCATCGGCTCCGGGCTCAAACGCGCAAGGAGAGCGTCGATACGCTCGCCGCCCTCCTGCACCGTGATGGTGAAATTATGTGTCATCGCCAAATTCGGAGAGAATGTCGTCCAGATCGAAGCTCAAATCGTCGTCAAAGGACAGCGAATCCGGCGTATCCTCCAAAAGCTCCGGCTCGACGGACGAGACCTCCGGCTCGGTCTCCGGTGCGGCGGTTGTCTTTTCCGGCGCAGCGCTCTCGCGCCCCTCGTTCCACTCGGCAAAGGGGTCGTTCGGGTCGATGGTCGCAAGCTCGTCGGCCAGCGTCTTATGCTCCCCACGCCTTGCGGGGACATATTTCGCCGCACTCTGCTTGGCACGGCGGCGCTCGCTGCGGCTGCGGCGGGGCGCGTCGTCGCCCTCATCCGACCGAAGCTCGACCGTGCCCAGCGCCTCGCCGTCGTCCTCCTCCGGCTCACGCACACGGCGCGTTGTCGCATGGGAGCCGCCGCGTGACACGGACGGGCGCTTCCACTGGCGGCTTTTCAGCAGGGCGATAAGCCCGCCGCCCTCTCCGGCCTCCGCCTCCTCCGGCGAGGGCTTTTCAAAGAGGATGTACACACAAAACAGAATCCCGCAGACCGTGATGAAGATGTCGGCGATGTTGAACACGGCGAAGTTCATAAACTCGAACTCGAACATATCCACCACATAGCCGTACAGCGCACGGTCAAGCGCATTCGACACAGCGCCGGCCATCACCAGCACCGCCGACCAGCGCCCCAAATCGCCGCGTATGATCTCCTGCGTGATGAGGACGATCACGGCGACGGCGAATATCACCGTCACGGCGACGAGCAGCCAGCGGGCGTTTTTCAGAATGCTGAACGCCGCGCCGTAGTTGTGTACGTTCGTGAGGTGCAGCACATTGGGCAAAAGCTCCACACAATCGCTGCCGACGGCATCCAGCGGGATGTTTTTCGTCGTCCAGAATTTCAGGAGCTGATCGAGTATCAGCACAACGACGGTCACTATGGCATAGGTCATATCGTTTTCCTCCTTCTCCGGCGCGGCGCACCGCGCAGGCGCTTATTGACGCAGCGCCGCCGCGCAGCGCGGGCAAAGCTCAGGGTATTCCGCGTCCTGTCCGACACCGGCGCTGTGCGTCCAGCAGCGGGCGCACTTCGGAAGTGTGGACGGCTCGACCTCAATGCTCACGCCGGGGAACTCCGTTCCCGCCCAGCCGTCGCCCTCGCCGGAGGTGAATTCGACCTCCGAGACGATGAAGAAGGCCTCGAAATGCTGGCCGGAGATACGGCGCACGGCATCCTCCGCCGCCGCGCCGACATGGATGCGGAGCTTCGCGTCGAGGGGCTTGCCGATGGTCTTATCGGCGCGGGCAAGCTCCAGCGCCTTGTTCACGTCCGTGCGCAGACGGATGGACTCGTCCCAATAGGCTCGCTTGTCCTCGTCCAGCAGCCACGCGCCGGTATTTTGGGGCATATCGTTGAGCATGACGTGACGCGCATCGTCACCGGCACGGTGAGGCATGGCGAGCCATATCTCGTTGGCGGTGAACGACAGCAGCGGCGCAAGCAGGCGCACCATCGCGTCGAGGATGTACCAGATGGCGGTCTGGGCGCTGCGGCGGGCGAGGCTCTTTTTACCCTCGCAGTAGAGGCGGTCCTTGATCACGTCGAGATAGAGGTTCGACATATCGACCACGCAGAAGTTGTGGATGGCGTAGGTGACGGACCAGAACTCGTATTTCTCATAGGACGCAAGGCATTTTTCGGTCATCTGGGCGCAGCGGTCGAGCGCCCAGCGGTCAAGCTCGATCATGTCATCAAGCGCCACGGCATCCGCCTCCGGGTCAAAGCCGTCGAGGTTGCCGAGGATGTACCGCGCCGTGTTGCGGATCTTGAGGTATTTGTCGGAAAGCTGCTTGAAGATGGCATCCGAGGCTCGCATATCCAGACGGAAATCGGCGCTCGCCGCCCAGAGGCGCACGAGATCCGCGCCGTACTTGGCGATAAGCTCGTCGGGATCGACACCGTTGCCGAGGGACTTGTGCATGGCGCGACCCTCGCCGTCCACCGTCCAGCCGTGGCAGAGGACGTTGCGGTAGGGCGCGTCGCCCTTGACCGCCACGCCGGTCAGCAGGCTTGACTGGAACCAGCCGCGGAACTGGTCGCCGCCCTCCAAATAGAGGTCGCTCGGCCAGCAGCCGGGGCTGTCAAGCTCCATAGACGCGATGTGGGTCGAGCCGGAGTCAAACCAGCCGTCAAGCGTGTCGCTCTCCTTTTCCGTGACCTTGCCGCCGCAGTGCGGGCAGACAAAGCCCTCCGGCAGCAGCGCCGCCGCGTCCAGCTCAAACCATGCGTTCGAGCCCTTTTCGGCAAAGATGGCGGAGACGGCTTCGATGGTCTCCGGCGTACACACGGGCTTGCCGCAGTCGCCGCAGTAGAACACGGGGATGGGAAGACCCCAGCGGCGCTGGCGGCTGATGCACCAGTCGGCGCGTTCGCGTATCATGGCCTCCATGCGCTCGCTGCCCCATTCGGGATTCCAGTGAACCTTCTTCGCGGCACGAACCGCGTCCTCCTTAAACGCATCGACCGAGCAGAACCATTGGTCGGTGGCGCGGTAGAGGATGGGGCTGTGGCAGCGCCAGCAATGGGCGTATTGGTGCTCGATCGTCTCGCTCGCGAGCAGGGCGCGGCAGGCGAGCAGATCGGCAAAAATCTTGTTGTTGGCCTCGTCGGTCGTAAGCCCCGCATAGGGACCCGCCAGCTCGTTCATGCGACCACGGTCGTCCACGGGGACGATGATACCGATGTCGGTCTTGCCGGACTGGTCATAGCGGCGGCAGACCTCATAGTCCTCCTGTCCGTGACCCGGTGCGGTGTGGACGCAGCCGGTACCGGCCTCCAGCGTAACGTGGTCGCCGAGGATGACGACGCTCTCACGGTCAAAGAGGGGGTGCTGCGCCCGCATAAGCTCCAGCTCCGCGCCCTTCAGCCGCGCCAGTATCTCAAAGCGCTCGATGTTCGTGACCTTTTGCAGGGCTTCGAGCCGCCCCTCCGCGACGATGTAGACCTCGCCGTTGGGCTGCTTTGCGAGAACGTAGTCAAGGTCGGCATTGAGGCAGATGGCAAGGTTGCCGGGTATCGTCCACGTCGTCGTCGTCCAGATGACGAAGTAGAGCTCGTCCAGCGGCGCATACTGCGCGAGCTTGCCGTGGTCGTCCGTCACGCGGAATTTCACATAAATGGATTCGCAGCGGTCGTTTGCATATTCGATCTCGGCCTCGGCCAGCGCCGTCTCGTCCTTGGGACACCAGTAGACCGGCTTCTTGCCCTTGTAGATGTAGCCCTTTTCGTACATCCTGCCGAAGACGCGAACCTCCTCGGCCTCGAACCTCGGGTCCATGGTCTTGTAGGGCTTGTCCCACTCGCCGAGCACACCGAGGCGCTTGAAGCCCTCGCGCTGCACGTCGATGTAGTGGTCGGCGTAGGCATGGCAGGCGTTGCGGAACTCCGCCACGCTCATGGCCTTGCGGTTGAGCTTCTGTTCCTTGATGATGGCCGATTCGATGGGCATACCGTGATTGTCCCAGCCGGGGGTATAGGTCATGCGGTAGCCGGCCATGCTCCGATAGCGGTTGATGAAGTCCTTGAGGCACTTGTTGAGCGCGTGTCCCATGTGGAGCGCACCGTTGGAGAACGGGGGGCCGTCATGTAGGACAAAGGCGGGCTTGCCCTCGTTGCGCTTGACCATCTCGTGGTAGAGATCCATGTCCTCCCACGCCTTGAGCATATCCGGCTCACGCTTGGGCAGTCCGGCACGCATGGGGAAGTCGGTACGCGGAAGATTTACCGTTGCATTGTAATCCATTTTTCTTGTCTCCGTCTGTTAATTCTATCCTTATGCCGCAGGGCATATAAGCGCATACGGGGAGGGCGGCAGCCCTCCCTGAGCTTGTCTGAAAAAGCGCACGGACGCTTATCGCGCCCCGGCTCCCTTGTGTAAAGGGAGCTGTCAGCGAAGCTGACTGAGGGATTGAAAAGCTGCGACAACCTCCAGCTTACAACCCCTCCGTCACGGCTTGCGCCGTGCCACCTCCCCTTACACAGGGGAGGCTTTGG
>CAVIIB010000026.1:0-20986 GCA_963642815.1 Oscillospiraceae bacterium
GCACCAGCGCGTCCAGATCTACCATGACGACCTCTTTTCGCCCGTCCTTTTTCCACTCTTCCATGTCAACACCCCCGTTTCTTTTATTATAGCAGAAATGAGGATGTGTGGGGTGGTTTTTTGACAAGCTGAGAGGCTATAGCGAAAAATCGCTATAGCCTCTTTTTGTGAAGAGAAGACAAAACGGAGGTCTTGACCATCGGCGGAGGTCCGCCGTGACTCTCGGCAAGGCCGAGCTCCCGCAGGGCGACCTTGCCGACCGAGCAGATCCAATTAAAAAGGGATCCCCATGAAGTCCAAAGACCTCATGGGGATGGAGCTAGATATGTGACTCGAACACACGACCTGCTGATTACGAATCAGCTGCTCTACCGACTGAGCTAATCTAGCGCACTTTTCCAAGCCGATGTATGATACCACATTTTTTCTCCCGCGTCAACCTCTTTCTCGCGCCGCGCCGATTACGAGCGGTATTCACGGCTGCACACGCATAATCATACATCCTTTTCACTGCTATATGCAAGCGAGAAAAGCGCCGTTTTACGGGCTTTTCTCCCTCGGCATTTTGGCTGTACACCCCGATTTTTGTTTGACATAAGCGGCGGCGCAAAGGCTATAGTCGGAGAGTTATCTACATTTTCAACCGAGTTTTCAACAGGCATTTTTCCTCGTGTTATCAACGTCTCGCCGCTCTTTGGTCATTTTTTGTCAAACCCGCAAGTGGAATAACCCTTCTCTTTAAGACACCGTGTTTTCTTAACATAACGACACGCCGAGGCCTTATTTTCGCCGCTTGCGGGCAATATTCACCGACCTCGCCGCCATACACACCCATATGCGACCTTATTCATCCGGTGCAAGCGAGCCGTCATCCTTCATCGAGACAAAATCATCCCCCGACACGACGATATGGTCAATCAGTGTGACGCCCACGAGGGAAAGCGCGTCCCGCAGCTGCAGTGTCGCGTTCACATCCTCGACGGAGGGCAGCGCAAAGCCCCCGATGTGGTTGTGCGCGAGGATGACATAGGGTGCGTTTTGCGCCAGCGCCTGCTCCACGACCTTGCGTATGCTGAGGTGCGCCACGCTCACATCGCCGCTGGCGATCTTACGGCAGGATACCACCTTCATTTTTGTGTCCATGCACACGAGCAGCACCGTCTCGTCCCGCTCGCCCAGAAAGCGCGGCAGCAAAAAATCCCCGGCATCCTCCGTGGAGGCGAGTATCGAGCCAATGCTGTTTTTGGCCGCCAGATAGCGCTTCGCCAGCGTGGGAATGAGCTTGAGCAGCACAGTGGCACTTTCTCCCACACCGGGCGTTGCCCGCAGCTCGTCGGCGCTCGCCTCCAATACGCCGTCTATGCTACCGAAGCGATCCAGCAGCTCATGCGCCGTCTCGTTCGTGTCCACACGCGGCAGCGCAAAAAACAGGAGCAGCTCCAAAAGGTTCACGTCGTCGATCCCCTCCGCCCCATATTCGAGGAAGCGCTTTTTCAGTCTCGCCCTGTGTCCGTCATGCAAGCTCATGTTTTCATCTCCGTTGCGTCCATGCGCAATGTATGTTATAATGTGTGCTCAAATCCCCATCGGAAAGGAGGCCGCCATGAGGCTCACCCATCCGTCCGCAAAACGCAGCCGCTCCGGAAAGGTGCTGGCACAATGGCGCGACTTTCTGCGCCGCACCGACCTGCTCCTGTTCGTGCTCTGTCTCGCCGCGTCGCTGCTCGGCATACTGCTTATCGCCAGCGCCACAAGAAATTATGTAAACCATTTGCGCTACCCCATCGTGCAGGGCGTGGCGCTTCTCGGCGGCGTTCTTCTCTACTTCTTCTTCACACTCATCGACGTGGACATATTCGCCGACCGCTGGCCGGTCATGCTCATCGCGGAGGCCGCGCTCATTCTCATACTCGTCCCCTTCGGCGTAGACATCGGCGGCAACACGGGCTGGATCGACCTCGGCGTTATCTCCTTCCAGCCGACCGAGCTTGTGAAGTTCATCTTCGTCATCCTCTGCTCCAAGCATATCGCCTACCTCAAGGAATACCGCAACCTCAACTCCGTGCTCTCGATGGCGCAGCTTTTCGCGCACTTCGGCTTTCTCTTTGGGCTCATCCTCGTCGTCTCCAGCGACCTTGGCAGCGCCCTCGTTTTTCTGTTTATCTTCATCGTCCTGCTCTATGCCGGCGGGACAAAGCTATACTGGTTTCTGTTCGGCGGCGCGGCGATGGCCATTCTGATACCGCTCGCGTGGACAAACTTCCTCAACGACCGCCACAAGGAGCGTATTCTCGCGCCCTACGACCCGACCATCGACCCGCTGGGCTATGACGTCAACTGGCAGCCGTTTCTCGCGAAAAAGGCCATCAGCTCCGGGCGCATGACCGGCGAGGGGCTGTTCGACGGCGCACAGACCCAATCCGGCTATTTGGAGAGCCAGCACGCCGACTATATCTTCGCCTCCGCCGGAGAGGAGCTCGGCTTTATCGGCTGCGCCGTCATCCTGCTGCTGCTCGTCTGCATTATCGTCCGCTGTGTGGTCGTGGGTGTCCGCGCCCGCAACACCTTCGGTATGCTCATCTGTATCGGTGTGGCGGCCTCCCTCACGTTCCAGACCTTCATCAACATCGGTATGTCCATCGGTCTGACCCCTGTCATCGGCATAACGCTCCCGTTTTTCAGCTACGGAGGCTCCTCCATGCTCACGACCTTTGCCGCCGCGGGGCTCGTCTCCGGCGTGTACTACCGCGCCAAGGCGGACAGCTACGGCAGCGAATACAAATACATCGACCTCCCGGACGAGTAAAAAATGCCTGTCGCATTGTGAAACGCGGCAGGCTTGTTTTTTTATTCCTCATTCTCCGGATCATTCTCCGGAGCTTCCGGCGGCGCTGCGTCACGCTGCGTCCGATATGGCAGCGTCAGCGCGTCGTAGTACCCAGCGAAGCACACCTGCATATACGGAAGCACCCACACGATCACCGGCGGTATCACGCACAAAAGCGTCCAGCCGATGAAGCTCAGATCGAGCAGGAAAAGCTCCCAGCGGTGTCCCTCCATGACGCGGCGGCTCATGCGCAGACAGTCGATGGCGCTCAAGGCCGGCTCATCCAGCATGATGTACAGCGCCTGACGATAGCCGTAATACGCTCTCGCGGCGGGCAGCAGCAGCGGCAGGCACACGAGCGGCGCAAGCACGCCCCATGTGCCGCCCAGCACGGTCAAATAAGCCGCGGGCATAACGTAGAGCATACTCCACAGGCTCAAAAGCAGATAGCGCAGCAGCGACACGGTCAGAGCGCGTAAAAACCGCGCAAAGCCGTCGAACAGATTTCCCATCGCCGCGCCCTGTCGCCGCGCCGTCGTGAGACAGGCGAGCGTAAAGCCGACGCCGAGGAGTATGCTCATCACGTCAATGGCCGCGACGAGAATGCCGGCAAAGGGCGAATCCTGCGCCACCGCGTCCACATTGAGCGTCTGGCTTCGATAAAGCTCCGTCAGCACCGCAAGCTCGCCGCTGACCGAGAGGCTCAAGACCTGCAAAAGCAGCGATATGAGAATAAACACGAGGCCGATCCAAATAATGCTGGTTTTCCCGTCATGGATCGCGTCCCGCGTGTCACGTTTCAGTTTTTTTCGGTCAATGCGCAAGCCTTCATCTCCCATCAAACACCCCGATTTTACCACATTTTTCACCGACTGACAACCATAATCCCGAAATTTTTCGTAACAACTATGTTTAAAACATGAAAAATGCGTTCAAGGGCTCGACTGTCCACAGTACCACAGAGCAATCGATGCCCATAAAAGGTAATTTTAGGCCCCGAAACAAGTAAATTTTCATAGAAAGAGAGGAACACAAATGATTTACACACTTGAGGACTTCATACGGGAGTATTCTAGCATTGTCAACATGGGCTGGGTGAAAACACACCGAGCCGGCCCCACGGGCATTGGAAAAACACTGGAGGACTTGCTTGACATACGGGAAAATAACTTGGATGAGCCAGACTTCGGAGATTATGAGTTGAAGTCCTGTCGCACCAATTCAAGCAGTATGCTTACCATGTTCACCAAAGCTCCAGAGCCGGGCAGGGCAAATACATACCTGCGATTGAAATACGGCTATGCAAGCGGCGCATACGACAACGACGAGAAGGTATTGCACACCACACTTTCCGCAGATAGATTTACTCCCATTGCGGACACGGGACATTGCCTAAAAATAACCTGCTTGGAGGATGGCATACACATTGAATCCGAAGAGAGGGTAGAAAATGTTTTTTGGTCGCGTTCCGCATTAAAACGCTGCTTCGAGAAAAAGTACAAAAACAAATTTGTTTACGCAAAGGCGGATTCTCGCGGCGAGGGTGCATTGGAGGAGTTCAAATTTCGCGACGCATACGAGGTCTCCGGCTTTAATTATGATTCCTTTATCGCGTTATTGGAGACGGGAAAAATATATGTCGATTTGCGAATCGGGCAATATCATAGCGGTCGAAACGCGGGAAAAACGCACGATCACGGAACTGCTTTTAGAATCCGCGAGCACGATCAGCCGCTTCTGTTTATCAATAACATAAAGCTAGTTTGACCCACAGCGGAGAGCCATTGTGCTCTCCGCTGTTTTATCATCTTTTGCGCAATACAACAATGTGCTCATTGGTCATAGTCCCCGCCTTAACGCCACTCTCATTCGTTGGTGAGTTGAGCGAAGGCATGACCTTGTTGATAATATTTCTATCAATCGTATAGATATGCTCAAGGCCATAATTATTAGCGATTTCCGAAATAATAACATCGGTTTTCAGCAGTTCTCCTTTCACCGTCCGATTTCCCACAACCCAGAAATGGTAGCCGCCGACTCTTGTTTTTTCGGAAATTGACTTGATCGACTTTTCGAGGTCGTTGTAGAAGCTATAAACATCCCCCGCTCGTTCAAGATTCTCGTTCTTAATTCTGAATAATGATTCGCGCAGAGTTTGGCTCGCGATAGTATATTCAAATCCGTTTCTGAATTTGGTGCCGCCCATCAAGGATTTGTCGATCCCCATTATTTCTTTTTCGGATAGGCTTTCTATGCCAAGCCACTGTAAGGACAATCTGCTGTATTCTCCATACGCCACCGTTGTCCGGCTGTCACCGTATGGCGGCGATGTAATAACCAAATCTACCGATTCGTTTGGTATGTCCTGCAATACGGTAGCGTCGTTTTGAAGAATCGTCACATTGCTTCTTGTGTCGCTATCAGCACAGGCTTCAGCAAACGAATTCATCTTTTCAATATTTCGTCGCAAAATGGTTGAAAACTCCCCGATAACATTCGGAGCAAATTTTTCAACTTTTGACGGCTCCATACGGAACATTTTAAATTCGCCGTTCCGACGGTTTGACACAAGACGTATAGATTCGCTAAAGGCAACAAATATAAAATCTCGGATGTTTTTATCTTCTATTCTGCTGATTTCGTCTTTAATAATTTGCAAAAGCAGGATCACTCTCGGCTTAAACCAGTACCCTATGTTTTTGAACGACGGAATATGAATGTCAACCTTATTCTTTTCACAATACTCCTCAAGGTAATGTGCCGCGCTATCACCCCACTCTTTTTTTGCAGTGAGATCCAGCCCATAAGCATTCACCAGCACATCGTCTACCGAATCGATTTGTAGCTTATATCGCTCATATCTATCTTGAACGGAATTTAGAAGATTGCTTGCGTAAAATTGCAGTATACTAACATCGAGCGGCGTTGTCTTTACCTTTGTTAAAAACCGTGCCAACGGATTGATGTCACTCCCCAATATATTCGGAATTCCCGCCAACATTCCCTCAACTAAAACAGTGCCAGATCCAGAGAACGGGTCTAGCAAGGACGAGATCGTCATTAAGCTTTCCATCGTTTTAATAATGTTCCGGCTGATGGGACAAACCATCATCGCGGGATAGCTGTGTAATCCGTGTGTGTATTCTCTGGTGTCGTCGTCCTTAAAATCCCAAAAGTCCTTTGGAAGCTGTTGAAGCAGGCTTGTTAGCCTGTTATCCGTATCTGACATCAGGGTTGTTTTATTTATGCCCACTTTCTCACCTTTCTTTGCCGTATGAGATATTTCTCCCTCGTGCGTTTTTACTTCAACCGTGCAAATCGTGTCGTTGTGCCAGCCTCCGTGAGGAACCAGAAGAACTCTTTTAATTTCAAAGCCATATTTATATCCGATTCCACCACTATTCCAGCCAAAGGTAATCACCTTTCCGCCGAGCTTGACGATTCTGGAAATCTCTCTTTTGTGGTTTCCCCAAAAGGATGCCTTGGTAGTGTCCCTTGTGACATTATATCCAACGTGATTATAACACTCGCTTACTTGGCGAGGCGAATAGGGCGGATCATACAAAACACCATCAACAGAACCATCCTCAAACATCTTCAAAAAATCAAGCGCATCCAGATGATAGTCCGTGTCGAATTCCGTGCTCAAATCGTTTGTAATGGAGGCAAGCTTGTTTCTGTTCGCAAACGGGTCAATCCACAGTCCATCCGTTATTTCATCCACTATCAAATCACGAATAGGCTTGATCTCGAACGTATTCTTGTTGGGCATAGCCCATATACGTTCAATAGAAATCTTTGAATCACCCTTTGCCTTTGGGGTAACTACCTTCCTTCGCGCATCACTCGGCTTGTCTGCGTTTTCCGGGATGGTCCACACATTCCCGACGCGCTGAGCTCCATCAATTCTTCCGCCATTGCAGAGAACTTGAACTCTGCGAGCTGTCATGCCCCATTTTTCAGCAGCTTCCCTAACGCTTATATAATTCATTTTTCCCTCATCAGTCTCTTTTCGACGGTTAGATGGTTAATTATATACCGAATTGCGAATAATTGCAAGGGTTATTTTAGGACAAAGCCTCGCCAACAGCTACCACCCCTGCGCCGCACAGCGACTCCAATCAAACTTTCCTGCCCCATCACGAAAAAATTTTGACCGCGGGGAAAATATATTGTATAATAAGGAAAAGAACACAAGAGGGGGCTTTTGAGCATGAATAAGATCGTTACGGTTGGCCGTCAGTTTGGCAGCGGAGGGCGCGAGCTTGGCCGCCGCTTGGCGGAGGAGCTTGGCTTTGAGTATTACGACAAGGAGATCATCTCCGCGATCGCCGAGCATACCTCCCTGTCCGAAAACTATGTACATCAGGTGCTGGAGCGCACACCGCACCACCTCTTTCCCATCACCGTCGGTCAGAGCCTTTCCTACCTCTCCGACTACCAGTTCCAGATGGTGCAGTCCGTCTATCAGGCACAGAGCGAGATACTGCGCTCCATGGCCGACAAGTCCGACTGCGTGATCGTCGGTCGCTGCGCCGACTATATCCTGCGCGAGCATAAGCCCATGCGCCTCTTTGTCTATGCCACCAAGGAGAGCCGTCTCCGCCGCTGCATGGAGCGCGGCGACGGCCACGAAAAAATAACCGAGCGCGAGATGAAGCAGCGTATTCGCCAGATGGACAAAAACCGCGCCGACTACTACAACTACTACACCGGCCACCGCTGGGGCGACATGGAGAACTACGACCTCTGCATCAACACCACCGACACCGTTATCAAGGAGCTCATCCCCTCGCTGGCGCAGCTTTTGCGCGGCGAGTGCCGTGCGTGAAACGCGGCACATATGAAAATCCGGCTGCAAGCAAACGCCTTGCAGCCGGATTTTTATTTTAAAACAGCCTTGTTATCAAATCATACGCCACCGGCACGAGTATCGCGGGGAGATAGTTGCCGGTCTTGAGCTTTTTGCCGAAGCAGAGGTTCACGCCGACGCAGAAGATGAGGCTTGACCCGACGTAGGAAAGCTGGGCGGTGAGCGTGTCGGAGATGATGTTGCCGACAGCCATGCCGAGCAGCGTCAGCGCCCCTTGATATACGAAGATAGCCAGCGCCGAGAACACCGCGCCCACGCCGCAGCTTGAAGCCAGCACCAGCACAATAACGAAGTCAAGCACGGACTTGGCAAAGATCATGGAATGGTCGCCGGTCAGCCCGTCCTGTATCGAGCCGACAATGGCCATCGCGCCCACACAGACGATCAGGCTCGCGTTTACAAAGCCCTCGACAAAGGAGCCGTCGCCCTTCACACTCACCGCGCCGCGCAGCCGCTCGCCCAGCCGGTCGAGCCACGCCTCAATATCAAGCGCCTCTCCGGCCAGCCCGCCGAGCACCAGCGAGAAGATGAGCAGCATCGTCCCCTGCGTAGAAAGGCTTCCATCCGCCTCCACGCGGAGCAGTCCCTGCAGCGTTCCCGCCGCGCCGATGAAGATGGTGGAAACGCCGCAGGCCTTTGTCAATATACTCTGAAAGCGTTCGCTCAAGCCCTTCTTCAGCGTCATGCCGATAAGTCCGCCGACCAGCACCGCCGCCGTATTGACGAGCACACCCAAGCCCCGCATACTGCACCTCCCAGAAAAAATCTTTCCCATTATCCCCGTTTTCCCGCCGAAAATCAAGGAAAAATACGGCGAAATTCAGCGCATCCAACCATGCCCATTTGTGAAATACGCATAGCGCCCGTCAACAGCGTACATACTAAGGCAAGGGCTTTGCCCCAATCAAACGAAAGGGATGGGTCAGAAATGACGACAAAAGAGCTGCTCTATATCGACGACGCGCTCGGTCACGCGCAGTTTCTCACGGCGCAGTTCGAGCAGGCCGCAGGCCGCCTCACGGATGCGGGGATGAAGCAGAGCGCCAAGCAGATGGCGGAGCAATACCGCCAAATGTATAAGCGCTTTTACGAGCTTGTGTAAGGGAGGACAGGGACATGGACGACAAGAGCATTATGGAAAATCTGCTGCTGACGACCAAGGGCGTGTGCGACCTCTATATGCACGGCGCCATCGAGTCGGCGACACCCAACGTGCATCAGGCGTTTGCCGGTGCTTTCGACCAGACGTTGTGCATTCAGGACAGCATTTATCAGCAAATGAGCGCCAAGGGCTGGTACGCGCCCGACAGCGCCCCGGCAGATAAGCGCCAGCAGACCAAGCAGAAATACAGCCCCAGCTGCTAAACCAAAGCGGGAGGCACGCGCCTCCCGCTTGTTTACATAAAACCTCGGGAGGGCTCGCGCCCTCCCTTTGCTCATTCGATATAGTCGCCGGGGTCGATGGCGGCACCGTCGCGCTGCATAGCGAAATGGAGATGTCCGGCCTCGTTTGCCTCCGAAAGCGCCGTTGCGCCTACCGCGCCGATGATCTGTCCCTGCGTCACGTTCTCACCGGCCTGCACATACGCGCCCGGTGCGAGGTTGGCATAGAGCGTCTGCACTCCGTCCGCATGGGACAGCGTGACCGTCGTACCGAGCAGGCTGTCCTCCGTCACCGACACGACCACGCCATCCGCCGCCGCCACGACCGAAGTGCCCTCGGCGGCAGCGTAGTCAACGCCGCTGTGCGTGCGCCAGTCCTGCATCGTCGCGTCATAGAGCAGCGTCTCCACGCTATATGCTCGCTGCACGCCGCCCTCCACAGGGCGGATATAGCTGACCGGCTGCTCCGGCTGCGGCTCCTCCGGCGCTTGCACCGTCTCCGCCTCGGCCATGACCGGCAGGCTCTCCGCCTCCGGCTCATAGACCGCCTCTGCCTCGCCCTGATACTCGCGGACGTAAGCGCCCGCCGCTTCCTGCGTTTCTACATGAGTCCCCGCGCCCTTGATGGCGATCCAGCCCGAAGTGCCAAGAACCGCCGCGCACAGGAGGAGGACTATGTAGAAGCCCTTTCCCCCACGGGACCCGGTGTTGCCGGAACCCATAAATTTCATTGTGCGTACCTCCAAAAAAATGGTGTTTCCGAGGCTAGTATTGCCAAGGAAGCACCATTTCTATGCAAGCTGCGCTCTAATTTTTACAAGCCAACGCCGGAAGCAGCGCCGCACTGCCACCAAGCAGCAGCAAGCACCACAGCACAAGCCGGCTCTCATCCCCCGTCTTGGGCGGTTCTTGCGCCACGGTAGGCGTATGCTCCGTTTTGCCGCTGTCCGGCTTGGGGTCTTCGGGCTTGGGGTCTACCGGGTCGGGGTCTACCGGGTCTGGGTCTACCGGCTTTTTTGCTATCACGGTGTCGGCCTCCGTTATTTCCGTCCCGGCAGCCGCGTCCCTATAATACTTGCCGCAGCCGTCACAGTGCCAGTATTCGATGTTGCCCTCAGCCGTCGTTGTGGCGGCTTTGGCAGCGGTATGCCGTAGATTACTGTGCCTTGACGGGGCAAGCTCGCCGTATTCCTCGCCACAGATCGTGCAGTGCGCCTTGGTCGTGCAGGTCGCCGTGCCGCCCCGATGACCGCTTATGGCCCTGCCGCAATCATCGCAGAGGTGGTCATTGTCCGTGTCGGCGCAATTCCCCGTCTCGATTCCGTTGCAGCCCTCCACCGTGCAGTGGCGCGAGTGGGTATTGTTCGCCTCGACCTGCCAAGCGCTCCATGTGTGAGAAGCTCTGGCCGCCGTCTTGATACCGCCGCACACATCGCATACGACCGCCGTGGTGCAGTCGCCGTCATCCGTCGCACCGCTGTGCGTACACGGGTAGGAGCACACAGCGCACACACCGTTTCTCCATATATGTGGAGTGCTGCCGCTCACCGCCGTGCAGCCATCATCGGTACAGGCGTGCCAGTGGTAATTGCCATCCGTGCTCCATGCGGTGCTCCAGTGATGCGTCTCGCTCGCCTTTGACAGTATTACTTTTCCGTTTTCATTCGTAAATGTGTAATTTGCATCATCGGAAAGGAAGAAGCCCGCACTCGCTCCGCCCTCGCTAATGGTCACAGCTTGTCCACCCTCAGGCCATCCACTGACAGTCACATAAATACACGCCCCATCCGTCAAGCCGCCAGCCGACACCTGCTTATCCTTGGGCAGGATCAGATTTCCGTTTGCGTTGTCCCTTATGGTCGTCGCGCCGGAAAGCGTGACCCGACCCTCACTATAAACTCGTACTCCGCCGCCACCGCCGTTTGCAGTTGCGATATTGCCGGTGATGCTGCCGCCGGAGATAGTAAGGCTTCCATGAGGATTATTAAGCACACCGCCACCGCTTTTGGCGCTGTTGCCGCTGATCGTGCCGCCGTACATGGTGAAGCTGGTACCGACTCCGCCGTTCGTCACACCGCCGCCATCATAGCTACCGGCGTTGTTGCCACTGATCGTGCCGCCGTACATGGTGAAGCTGCCGCTGTTCCTAACACCACCGCCGCCAAGGGAATCGGCGGTGTTGCCGCTGATCGTGCCGTTCCAGAGGACAAGTGTACCCTTGCTCTCCACCTCGATACCGCTACCCACCGCGCCCGCTGCATGGGTGATCGTACCGGCTGTCGGCCGGCAATCGCTTATGGTGAGGCTCGCGCCGCCCGCAACGGTAATGCTGGGGCTGCCCGCCGCGCCGGTGACGGTCTTGCCGTTGAGACAGAGCTTCACGTTATATTGGCACGTCCACGAGCCGCTCACGTTGTCCGTCAGATAGTAGTTGCCATTCCCGTTGATCTCGCTGAGGCTGGACACACCCGTCCATGTGAGGTCGGTGTCATGTCCATCCTCGTTGCCTTCCGCCGCTCCGCAAGGACAGTGCTTGTGGTTGCCGTTCGTATCACCGTCCGCAGGCAGCGCTGCGGTCAACACAAGCGCCACCGCCTCCGGCGCTTCCTCGGTCTCCTCCGCAGCGGGCAAGGGCGCTTCAAGCGCCGCAGAGGCGTCCTCCGTGTCGCCGGCGTCCTCCACGGGCAGCAGCTCCGCACTCGCCGCATTCTCCTCCGGCGTATACGCCCCGGCAGCGGCAACGCCCTCGTCCTCCGCCGCCAGCGTCACTGTGGCAAGTCCCGCCGTCAACCAAAGGCACAGCAGCAGACAAAGCAGCTTCTTCATGGCAACCTCCCGCAAAAGTTACAAGTTTGTAATCATTATAACATCCTTGTAACCTTTCCGCAAGCCCAGTTTACATAAAATCAGCGGGTATCCGAAGATACCCGCCGTGATCTGGCTTGATTTTTTACTTTCCGATGGAGAAGAACGCCGATTTTCCGAGATAGCGGGGCACGTCAAAGAGCTCATCCTCGATACGGAGGAGCTGGTTATACTTCGCCACGCGGTCGGTGCGGCTGGGTGCGCCGGTCTTGATCTGTCCGGCGTTGACGGCGACGGTGAGGTCGGCAATGGTCGTGTCCTCCGTCTCGCCGGAGCGGTGGGAGATGACCGCCGTCCAGCCGGCGCGGTGGGCGGTCTGGATAGCGTCCAGTGTCTCGGTCAGTGTGCCGATCTGGTTGAGCTTGATGAGCACGGCGTTCGCGCAGTCAAGCTCGATGCCCTTTTGAATACGCTCGACATTCGTGACAAAGAGGTCGTCGCCCACAAGCTGGACACGGTCGCCCAGCGTATTTTTAAGAAGCTTCCAGCCGTCCCAGTCGTCCTCGCCGAGACCGTCCTCGATGGAGATGATGGGGTAGCGCTCGCAGAAGCCCTTGTACATATCGACCATCTCCGCGGAGCTCATGGTGATACCGCGCTTAGGCAGGTGATAGAGCCCGTCCTCGGCGTTGTACCAATCGGAGCAGGCGGTGTCGATGGCGATCATGAAGTCCTCGCCGGGGCGGTAGCCGGCCTTTTCGATGGCCTCGACCAGCGCCTTCAGCGCGTCCTCATCGGAGGCGAGATTCGGGGCATAGCCGCCCTCGTCGCCCACGCCGGAGGCCGGAACGACCTTCTTGAGCGTGTGGAACACCTCCGCGCACCAGCGTAGGCACTCGGCAAAGCTCGGCGCACCGACGGGCATGATCATGAACTCCTGAATGTCCACGTTGGAGCCGGTGGCGTGTGCTCCGCCGTTCAGCACGTTCATCATGGGCACGGGCAGCGTCTTGGCGTTGCAGCCGCCGACATACTGGTAGAGCGGCAGCCCCACGGCCAGCGAGGCAGCCCGTGCGCAGGCAAGGCTCGTGCCGAGGATGGCGTTTGCACCAAGGCGGCTCTTGTTCGGTGTGCCGTCCAGCTCGATGAGCAGCTCGTCGATGGAGGGCTGGTCAAGCACGTTGAGGCCGGTCAGACACTCGTCTATCTCCGAGTTGACATTCTCGACCGCCTTGCGGACGCCCTTGCCGAGATAGCGCTCCGCCTCGCCGTCGCGCAGCTCGCAGGCCTCGTGTACGCCGGTGGACGCGCCGGAGGGGACGGCGGCACGGCCAAGCGTCCCGTCCTCCAGCGTGACCTCGACCTCCACGGTGGGGTTGCCGCGAGAATCCAGTATCTCGCGAGCCGACACGTCGGCTATGGTATAGTAATCCTTCATGTTGTTCCTCCTGTATACTTTAATTATTTTCTCAATTTTCGTTCACGATAAGGTCATGTCCCGTCATCTGCTCCGGCACGGGAAGCCCCATGGCGTGGAGCAGCGTGGGCGCAATATCGGCCAAGCGTCCCTCGCGCAGGGTCACATCCCCCATGCCGCAGACGATGAGCGGGACGGGGTTGGTGGTGTGTGCGGTATGGGGCTGACCGTCCGGCGAGCGCATACAGTCGGCGTTGCCGTGGTCGGCGGTGACGAGCAGCACACCGCCCGCCCGCTCCACGGACTGCCACACGCGCCCGACACATTCATCCACGACCTCGACGGCACGGACAGCCGCCTCCATCACGCCGGTATGCCCCACCATGTCGCAGTTGGCGAGGTTCATAATGACCATGGCGTACTCGCCGGAATCGATGGCAGCACAAGCCTTGTCCGTGACCTCGCGGGCGCTCATCTCCGGAATGAGGTCATAGGTCGGCACGGACTTCGGGGACGGGACGAGTATCCTGTCCTCGCCCTCCGTCCGGCGCTCCACGCCGCCGTTGAAGAAGAAGGTGACGTGGGCATATTTCTCCGTCTCCGCAATGCGGAGCTGGCGCAAGCCCTTGACGCTCACATACTCGCCGAGCGTCATCTCCACCGTCTCCGGCGGGAACGCGACGGGCAGCTCATGCAGCGCCTCGTCATACTGGGTCGTGCAGACGTAATGCAGCGGCAAAAGACCCCTTGGACGCACAAAGCCGTCAAAGTCCTCCTGCGTCAGCGCCCATGTCATCTCCCGCGCCCTGTCGGGGCGGAAGTTCGCGAATATCACGCTGTCGCCCGCCTCGATACAGCCGTCGGGGCAGCACACCACCGGCTCGACAAACTCATCCGTCACGCCCTGCGCATAGCTCTGCTCCACGGCGTGCTGCGGGTCGGGGTCGAACACGCCCTCGCCGCAGACGATGGCGCGGTAGCCCTTTTCAAGCCGCTCCCAGCGTTTGTCCCTGTCCATGCCCCAGAAGCGCCCCTGCACCGTGGCGATCCTGCCGTAGCCCAGCGCGGCACAGTGCGCCGTGAGCGCCTCGACATAGCCCGCGCCGGTGCTTGGACCGACGTCGCGCCCGTCCAGAAAAGCATGGATATAGCACTTGCCCACGCCGCGACGCTTCGCAAGCTCGATGAGCGCAAAGATATGGTCGATGTGGCTGTGTACGCCGCCGTCGGACAGCAGACCGAGGATGTGTACACGCCGCCCGGAGGTCGCCGCCGCGTCCATCGCGGCGGTATAGGCCGCGTTTTCAAAGAAGCTCCCATCGGCCACGGCGCGGCTGATACGCGGAAGGTCTTGATACACGACGCGCCCCGCGCCGATGTTCGTATGACCGACCTCGGAGTTGCCGATCTGTCCCGCCGGTAGCCCGACATCCTCGCCGCTCGCGGCAAGCCGCGTGTGCGGGAAACGGGCAAAAAGCCCGTCCAGCGCCGGCGTTTTCGCGACGCTGACGGCGTTCCAGTCGGAGGCCGCCGCCAGCCCGAAGCCGTCCATGATGAGCAGTACGACCGGCTTATTCATCGTATTCATGTCCCGCCGCCTCGATGATGGCGGCAAAATCCACCGGCTTGAGGCTCGCGCCGCCGATAAGCCCGCCGTCAATATCCGGCTGCGCCAGCAGCTCCGCCGCGTTCTTGGCGTTCATGCTGCCACCGTAGAGGATGGAGACAGCCCGCGCCTTGCGGGCGCCGTAAAGCCCGCGAAGGACAGTGCGAAGCTGGTGGCAGACCTCCTCCGCCTGCTGCGCCGTGGCGGTGCGCCCCGTGCCGATGGCCCAAATAGGCTCGTAGGCGACGACGACCCGCCGCAGCTTATCCTCCGGCACACCGAACAGTGCCGCCTTGAGCTGGTAGGACACAAATTCCATCGTGAGCCCCATCTCCCGCTGCTCCAGCGTCTCGCCCACACAGACGATGGGCGTGATACCAAGCGAGAGCGCCGCCAGCAGCTTGCGGTTTATCTGTCCGTCCGTTTCGTGGATATAGGCGCGGCGCTCGGAGTGACCGACAATGCAGTAGCGCACACCAAGGTCGGCAAGCATTTCCGCCGACACCTCGCCCGTGTACGCGCCGACATCATGCTCCGACACGTCCTGTGCGCCGGTGGCGACGCGGCTGCCGCGCAGGGCGCGGTGGACGGCGGGGATGAGCGGAAACGGCACACAGAGCGCAGCCTCCACCCCCTGCGGGAGCGCGATATGCGCCTTGAGCTCGTCGGCAAAGGCGCTCACCTCGGAGGCCTTTTTGTTCATCTTCCAGTTTCCGGCAATGATTGTTTTGCGATAACGTCTGTCCATACTAAGCCCCCTTATTTGTCGAGAAGGCAAGCCACGCCCGGAAGCTCCTTGCCCTCCAAAAATTCCAGCGAAGCGCCGCCGCCCGTGGAGATATGGGTGATACGCTCGGCATAGCCAAGCTGCTCCAACGCCGCCGCGCTGTCGCCGCCGCCGACAATGCTCACCGCGCCGGACTCCGCCACGGCCTTGGCCACGGCGCGTGTTCCCTCCGCAAAGCGGTCAAATTCAAACACGCCCATAGGACCGTTCCACACGACCGTGCCCGCCGAGCGGATGGCCGCCGCGAACAGACGCACGGATTCAGGCCCGATGTCAAGCCCCATCCAGCCCGCCGGTATCTCCTTGACATCCACGGTCTTGGCCTCCGCGTCGGCGGCAAAGCGGTCGGCCACGACGGTATCGACCGGCAGCACCAGCATAACGCCGTGTGCGGACGCTTTCTTCATCATCTCCGCCGCATACGCCACCTTATCCTCCTCCAAGAGGCTCGCGCCGACATCATAGCCCATCGCTTTTATAAAGGTATACGCCATGCCGCCGCCGATGATGATGGTGTCGGCCTTATCCAGCAGATTGTCTATCACGCCGATCTTATCAGAGACCTTCGCGCCGCCCAGAATCGCGACAAACGGTCTCGCCGGGTCGGCCAGCGCCTTGCCCATGACCTCCAGCTCCCGCCCGATCAAAAAGCCGGAGACGGCGGGGAGACAGGCCGCCACACCCGCTGTCGAGGCATGGGCGCGGTGGACCGTGCCAAAGGCGTCGGAGACATAAAGCTCCGCCATGGACGCAAGCTCCGCCGCAAAGGCGGGGTCGTTCTTCTCCTCACGCGGGTCAAAGCGCAGGTTTTCAAGCAGCAGTATCTCACCGGGGCGCAGCGCGGCGGCCTTTGCCTTCGCGTCCTCACCCACGACATCGGCGGCAAAGATCACAGGCGTGTGCAAAAGCTCTGAAAGCCGCTCGGCAACGGGCGCGAGCGTCAGCTCCGGCTTGACCGTCCCCTTGGGCTTGCCCAGATGGCTGCACGCGATCACGGCAGCGCCGTGGTCAAGCAGATATTCGATGGTCGGCAGCGCCGCACGGATGCGCTTGTCGTCCGTGATGGCACGGGTCGTCTTGTCCTGCGGGACGTTGAAGTCGCAGCGCAGCAGGATTTTCTTTCCCGCCACCTCCACATCGGTCACGTTTTTCTTGCGGTAGTTCATAGCTCCTCCTCCTGTAAGCTCATAATGCCCTGATCCATCAGACCGGGAAAACCGTTTTGCCGCAGCGCCTCGAACAGCACAATGCCGACCGAGTTCGCAAGATTCAGGCTTCGCGCCTGTGGCCGCATGGGAATACGCACACAGCGGTCATAATAGCGGCGGCACAGCGCCTGCGGCAGCCCCGCCGTCTCCTTGCCGAACAGCAGCGCGGCGTTCGCGCCGTATTCCGCCTCGGCATAGCAGCGCGGCGCCTTGGTCGTTAAAAGCCAGAGGCTCGCGTCGCCGTTTTTCGCCAGATACTCGTCAATGCTCTCATACACGGACACGTCCACCAAGTGCCAGTAGTCAAGCCCCGCCCGCTTGACGGCTGCGTCCGAGATGTCAAAGCCCAGCGGCTTTATCAAATGAAGTCTCGCGCCGGTAGCCGCACAAGTCCTCGCTATCGCGCCGGTATTCTGTGGGATTTCCGGCTCAAATAAAACAATATCAAACATAAAATAACAAAAATCCTCGTCTTCCCACTTTTCTTCTATTATATCCTATTTCCAAGGTAAATCAAGCCAAAAATAATAAAATTGGCTTGTTTTCTGAATTTTCTATGGCTATAATAGTCCTACAATACCCCGTGAGGTGATTCCATGGACACACTTTATATAATTGTTCCCTGCTACAATGAGGCCGACTGCCTCCCGCAGACCGCGCCGGTGTTCCGCAAAAAGCTCGGCGAGCTGATGGACAGCGGGCGTATCTCGCTGCAAAGCCGCGTCCTGCTCGTGAACGACGGCTCCTCGGACGATACATGGCCGCTTATCCGCCGCCTCCACGAGGCGGATAGCTATTTTGCCGGACTGTCCCTCTCGCCCAACCGTGGCCACCAGCTCGCGGCGATGGCCGGACTGATGGAGGCGCGGGAACGCGCCGACCTCGCCATCACCATCGACTGCGACCTACAGGACGACATCAACGCCATCGATGCCATGGTGGACAAATATCTCGCCGGGGCGCATATCGTCTGCGGTGTGCGCAACAGCCGCGCCACAGACACCTTTATGAAGCGCTTCACGGCACGGGCGTATTACGCCATTATGAATCTATTCGGCGCAAGGCTCGTATTCGACCACGCCGACTTCCGGCTGATGGATCACGAGGCGCTTGACCGCCTCGCCCGCTACCACGGCGACGACCTCTTTCTGCGCGGATTGGCCACGCGGCTGGAGCTTCCCATTGAAACCGTCAGCTATGACCGCGCCGCCCGCACCGCCGGTGAGAGCAAATATAGCTTGAAAAAAATGCTGAAGCTCGCCGCAAGCGGCATGGCCTGTGGGCGAAAAAAGCCCGCCGACACGCCGCGTCCCGCCGATTCGCACATAATTGAACGCCTATATTAGTTAAAATGCACAAGAGTGTCCCGAACGCGGGGCACTCTTTTCATATATTCCACAAAGCTAGTATTTATTCATTATTTTCTGCATAATCGCTTGTTTATTCATTTTTAGGGGACTATAATGCAGGCATATTCAAAAAACAAATTTCTAAGGAGATTGAAACCAAAATGAAAAAGATCATTTCCCTGCTTCTTGCCGCCGTGATGATGCTGGCGCTGTTCGTCGGCTGCGGCAGCTCCACGACTGAGGAGACCGCCAGCGAGACGGCCAGCGAGACGGCCACCGAGACCAAGACCGAGGAAGCCGCCACCACCGCCGAGACGGCCAGCGAGACCGAGACCGAGGCCGCCGCGCTCACGACCGTTGAGGCCGGAAAGCTGACCGTCGCCACGAGCCCGGACTTCGCCCCCTATGAGTTCTACGCCATCGACGAGAACGGCGACCCCGTGCTGGCCGGCTTCGACGTAGCGCTTGCGCAGTACGTCGCCGACTATCTTGGTCTTGAGCTTGAGATCATCCCCATGGACTTTGACGGCGTTCTCGCCGAGCTTGCCAACGGCTCCGTCGACCTCGGCATGGCCGGTCTGTCCCCCGACCCTGACCGTGAGGACGCCATGGACTTCTCCGACATCTACTACGCCGGTGGTCAGAGCTTCGTCTGCACCACCTCCAATAAGGATCTTTTCTCCACGCTCGCCGATGCCAACAACGCCGAATACTCCATCGGTGCGCAGACCGGCTCCATCCAGTGTGACCTCGCCGAGGAGAACACCCCCGACGCGGACATCGTTCTGCTGACCAAGGTCACTGACATCATCGCCGAGCTTATCAACGGCAAGCTGGACGGTGCCTTCATCGAGACCGCCGTGGCCGAGAGCTACGCGAAAAATTACCCCGATCTGTTCATCGCCTTTGACGTTCCCTACGATGTGGAGGGCTCCGCCATCGGTGTCTCCAAGGGCAACGAGGCTCTGCTCGCCGGTGTGAACGAGGCCATTGCCGCCGCGCTTGCGGACGGCTCTATGGATACGTTCGTCGCCGAGGCCGGTACGCTCGCCGAGGGCAGCGTCTATGAGGGTCTGCTGGAGAACTACGAGGGCTAAGCCTCATGCCGCGCAAAGCGCCTCCCCGTCCCACGGGGAGGGCTTTGCCCGTTTCATAACAACCGAAAGGATATGGTTTTATGCTGTCTGCCGCCGGTTTTCAAAAAACGCTCCAATACATGACCCTGTTCTGGCAGGGCGCTGTCTGCACGGTGTCCCTGTCGGCGCTGACGGTGGTGTTTGGCTTTATTCTGGCGCTGCTGCTCGCCCTGTGCCGCTTGGGAAAGTTCAAGCCGCTCAATCTGCTTGCCGGCATTTATGTTGAGATATTCCGCGCCACGCCCATGCTGGTGCAGCTTTTCATCATCTACTACGTCGTCTTTGCCGACCTCAAGGTGCTTCCGGGCTTCAAGCTTTTCGGCTTCATCCGCTTTGACCGCTTCTTCCCCGGCGTGGTGGCGCTCGCGCTCAACTCCGGCGCTTACCTCTCCGAGATCATCCGCGCCGGTATCCAGTCCATCGACGGCGGCCAGACCGAGGCCGCCCGCAGCCTTGGCATGACCCAGTGGCAGACCATGCAGCTCATCGTGCTTCCGCAGGCCATCAAGAACATCCTGCCCGCCATCGCCAATGAGTTCGTCACCATCATCAAGGAATCCTCCATCTGCTACACCATCGGCGTACAGGATATTATGTCCGCCGTCGCCGCCGTCAAGGGCGCGACCTTCTCCATTGCCGAGCCGCTCGTCATTGCGACCGCCCTTTACTTCTGCCTCACCTTCCCGACCTCCAAGATCATTCAGCACTTTGAAAGGAGAATGCGCCGTGGCGATATCCGATAACAGCATCATCCGCGTAGAAAACGTCTCTAAATTCTACAACAACGGCACTCTGCACGCACTTGACGACGTTTCCCTTGAGGTGCATCAGGGCGAGGTCGTGGTCATTCTCGGTCCCTCCGGCTCCGGCAAGAGCACCATGCTCCGCTGCCTGAATCTGCTTGAGGTGCCGACCGCCGGACATATCTTTGTGGACGGCGTGGACATCACCGCCAAAAAGGTGGACATCAACCTCCACCGTCAGAAGATGGGCATGGTGTTCCAGCACTTCAACCTTTTCCCCCACATGACCATCCTCGAAAACCTCACCCTCGCGCCCATCAAGGTCAAAAAAATGCCCAAGGACGAGGCCGAGCAAAAGGCGCTCGGACTGCTACGCCGCGTGGGGCTGGAGGATCGCGCCGGAGAATACCCCGTGCGTCTGTCCGGCGGTCAGAAGCAGCGTGTCGCCATCGTGCGGGCGCTTATGATGGAGCCGGAGCTCATGCTCTTTGACGAGCCGACGAGCGCGCTCGACCCGGAGATGGTCGGCGAGGTGCTCGACGTTATGAAGGAGCTTGCCGCCGAGGGCATGACGATGGTCGTCGTGACCCATGAGATGGGCTTTGCCAAGGAGGTCGCCGACCGTATCATCTTCATGGAGCACGGCAAGATCGTCGAGGAGAACACCCCGAAGGAATTTTTCGAGTGTCCCAAGAGCGACCGCAGCCGCGAATTTTTGTCCAAGGTGCTTTTGTGAGCCGTTCGTAAGAACGCCTTGCTTCTCGACCCACAAAAATCAAAGACCGAGACGACTATTTGGTTCTATAATAACTGTTGGGGCAACCACCCCCATCAGGTGGTCTGCGCCCAACA
>CAVIIB010000027.1:0-10945 GCA_963642815.1 Oscillospiraceae bacterium
ATCTGACGGAGAGAGGGGCGCAGCCCCGAACGGAGTCTGATAAATTCGACTGGCCGTACATCTATGCTAATGCTACATTTTACACTCTAGACTGTTGCACTTGCTTGACAATCTGCCGCTTTGGGCTGGTGCACATCTGGAAAACGTCATATTTTACAGACAAAAGGGGTCGTAGCGATTTTTCGCTACGACCCCTTTGAAATGGGGATGGTTGAGCTTTCAGGCGTTGGCCGTGTCGTCTATGCGGCTCGCGCCCTTTTTGCGTATGTGTACCGGCTGGCAGCTTCCCGCGCCGAAAAAGGCGTCCATTGCCGCCGTATACGGCTCCAACAGTTCCTCCGGCATGAGCGCCTGTACACAGCCGGCGAAGCCGCCGCCGTGGACACGCCATGCACCGCGCCCGTCCAGCAGCCGCGCCGAGAGCGCAAGCCCCGTGGCCAAGCCCTCGCCACAGGCGGGGTCGATGATATTTTTGAGAAGCTGCTCCGAGCTGCGCCCGGATTCGTTCATAAGCTCCATATAGCGCTCGCCATCACGCAGACCAAGCGCGTCGGCCATGGACGCGGCGCGGCGGCACTCGTCGAAGAAGTGGCGGGCACGCATCCACGGAAGCTCGCCCTTGTGGGAAAGCCACTGCTCGTCGAAGTCCGCGGGGCGCACCCTCGCCAGCCAGCGCTGGCCGAATGACCGCGCCACGGCGCTCATATCCTCCGTGATCCGGGCATAGGCCTCCTGCGCACCGGCTTGACTGCCGCCGGTGTCCGTCAGGCACATCGCAAGTCCCATGCTGGCAAAGTCGCAGTCCATGCGGATGATCTTGGAGTTGAGGAAATCGACGTATATCGCGCCGCCCATGGCACAGGCGAGCTGGTCGAGCAGACCGCTCGGCTTGCCGAACCAGCGATTCTCCGCCTTGCGGGCGGCCTTGGCAAGCTCCTCCGGCGCGAAGAACGCGCCCTCGGCAAATTCGGATATCATGCAGCCGACCAGCACCGAGAACGCCGCCGACGAGCTCAGACCGCGCCCGCTGGGCAGGTGGCTCACGACATAGGCATCGAAGCCGCGAAGCTCCTCCGCGCCGTCCATGAGGCTCGCCGCCACGCCGCGCACCAGCGCCGCCGGTGTACCGGCCTCCGCCTCGTCCGGCCAGAGCTTGTCCAAATCGACGACGATAGGGTCGTAGCCCTCGGAGGAGATACGCAAAAGGCGTGTGCCGTTCGGCTCGGCCTCGGCATATATCCCCTGCTCCGTGGCGGCGGCCATGGCGCGACCTTTTTGGTGGTCGGTGTGGTTTCCGGCCAGCTCGACCCGACCGGGACTGAAGAACTTGATCATCGCATCACTTGCGGCTGACCGCTTTTCTGACCGCCGCCGCAACGGAGGTCGCGTCCAGCCCGTAACGCGCAAGCAGCGCGTCATACTTGCCGGACTGGGTGAAGCAGTCGTGTATGCCGACAAACTCCGTCGGTGCGCCGACACCCGCGCCCGCCAGCACCCCGGCCACGGCGCTGCCCGCGCCGCCGTATATTTGGTGCTCCTCGGCGACCACGCAGCAGCCCGTCTCACGGGCGCAGCGAATGATCATCTCCGCGTCGATGGGCTTCACGGAGAGCAGATCGACGACCTGTACGCTCACGCCCTCGGCGGCGAGTATCTCCGCCGCCTCCAGCGCCTTATGCACCAGAATGCCGATGGCGAAAACGGTGCAGTCCGCGCCCTTGCGCACGAGCTTGGCTTTCCCCAGCTCAAAGCGCTCCCCGGCGGGGTAGAGGTCGGGGTATTCCGTGCGGCTGAGGCGCAGATAGACGGGACCGAGATTTTCCGCCGCCCAGCGCGTCGCCCAGCGCGTGGATTCCGCGTCCGAGGGGACGAGGATGCGCATATTCGGCAGCGAGCGCATGGCCGCAATATCCTCGGTGGCGTGGTGGGTCGCGCCGTCCAGCGCGTCGGACATACCGCAGTACGCCCCGGCGAGCTTGACGTTCAAATTGGCATAGCAGACCTGCGCCCGCGTGGCAATGAGGCCGAGGGTCGTGAGAAAGACGGTAAAGGTGTTGACAAAGGGAATCTTGCCGACGCTGGCCAGTCCCGCCGCGCAGGAGACCATATCGCTCTCGGCGATACCCATATTGAAGAAGCGTTCGGGGAATTTCTGCCCAAAGACCTTGGATTTTGTCGAGCCGGACAGATCGGCATCCAGTGCCACGATGTCGGGGTATTCCGCCCCAAGCTCCGCAAGCGTCTGGCCGTATATGTCACGAATGGAGCTTCCCATCAGTATTCACCTCCCAATTCCTGCATGGCTTTGGCAAAGCTCGCGTCGTCGATGGCCTTGCCGTGCCACCCTGCCTGTCCCTCCATGAAGGACACGCCCTTGCCCTTAACCGTGTCCGCGATGAGGACGGTAGGACCGGCGGTATACGCCTCCGCCGCGTCCAGCGCCTTATTGAGGCTTCGCAGGTCGTGACCGTCGCAGCGGATGACGTGCCAGCCAAACGCCGCCCACTTGGCCTCCAAATCGCGCAGCGGCATGATCTCATCCGTCGTGCCGTCGAGCTGGACTTTATTATAGTCCACGATGGCGCAGAGCTTGGCGAGCGCGAATTTCGCGGCGGAGGCAGCCGCCTCCCACACCGCGCCCTCGTCCAGCTCACCGTCGCCGAGCAGGGCGTAGACACGCGCCCTAGAGCCGTTGAGCCGCAGACCGAGCGCCATGCCCTGCGCCGCGGCGAGACCGATACCGAGCGGACCGGAGGGCATATCCACACCCGGCGTGTGCGGGCTGGGGTGTCCCTGCGCCGGACTGTCGATGGCGCGAAGCGCCGCCAGTCCCTCGGCGGGCATGAAGCCCCTTTCCACAAGGTTGCGGTAGAGCATGGGCGCGGCGTGTCCCTTGCAGAGCACGAAGCGGTCACGGTCGGGGTCGTTCGGGCTGGGAATGTGCATACGGTGCTGATACAGCAGCGTCATGATCTCACAGGCCGAAAGGCTCCCGCCGGGGTGCCCGGACTGGGCGGCGTGGATGGCCGTGAGTACATCTATGCGGAAGCGGCGGCAAAGCGCCTCCAGCTCCCGCTGCCTTTCCATGGTCAGTTCCATAAAAGCATTCTCCTTTGGCGGCATATACAAATGCCATGATAACACATCATATATTATATAATTGCTTTATTTGCAAATCAACGCTATAATATGTAACCGAGATTACAAATGAGAAACGAATCCACACGGGAGGCGGTTTTATATGATGGAATCCGAGCAGGCGCTGAACATGACGATGATGTGCGACTTCTACGAGCTTACGATGGGCAACGGCTATCTGCAAAACGGAATGGCGGATCAGATATGCTACTTTGACCTCTTTTTCCGGCAGGTGCCGGATGGCGGCGGCTTTGCCATCGTCGCGGGCTTGCAGCAGGTCATACGCTATATCCAGCACCTCCACTTCACCGACGAGGACATCGCCTATCTCCGCTCACGCGGTCTGTTCTCGGAGGAGTTTTTGTCCTATCTCGCCGATTTCCGCTTCACGGGCGATATTTGGGCTGTGCCGGAGGGTACGCCGGTGTTCCCGCATGAGCCGCTGCTGACCGTCCGCGCCCCGGCGATACAGGCGCAGCTTCTGGAGACCTATCTCCTCTGCACGCTCAACCACCAAAGCCTCATCGCGACCAAGGCAAGCCGTATCAACCGCGCCGCCGACGGGCGGACGGTACTGGAATTCGGCTCTCGCCGCGCACAGGGGGCGGACGGCGCTATCCTCGGCGCGAGGGCGGCCTATATCGGCGGCTGCGCCGGAACGGCCTGCACCATCTCCGATGAGCTTTTCGGTGTACCTGCGGGCGGCACGATGGCGCACTCGTGGGTGCAGATGTTCGACTCGGAGCTGGATGCCTTCCGCGCCTATTGCCGCAGCTATCCCCACGCGGCGACGCTGCTCGTCGACACCTACAACGCGCTGGAGTCCGGCGTACCGAACGCCATTCGCGCCTTTGACGAGATATTGAAGCCGCTCGGTATCCGCTCCTGCGGCATACGAATCGACTCCGGCGACCTCGCCTATCTCACGCGCAAGGCGCGGAAAATGCTCGACGCTGCCGGTTGGACGGAGTGCAAGATCACCGTGTCGAACGCGCTGGACGAATACCTCATCCGCGACATCGTAAGCCAAGGCGCGTGTATTGACTGCTTCGGCGTGGGCGAGCGCCTCATCACCGCCCGCTCCGAGCCGGTGTTCGGCGGCGTGTACAAGCTCGCCGCCGTGGAGAAAAACGGCGTGGTCGAGCCGCGTATCAAGATCAGTGAGACGCTGGCGAAGCTCACACTGCCGCACGTCAAAAAGGTCTACCGCCTGTACAGCCGCGACAGCGGCAAGGCGATGGCGGACTATATCTGCCTGCACGATGAGACGGTGGACGACACGAAGCCGCTGGAAATATTCGACCCGGACGCGACGTGGAAGCGCAAGACGCTGCGCTCCTTTGTGGCGCGGGAGCTGCTTGTGCCGGTGTTCATGGACGGCAAGCTCGTCTACGACCAGCCGACGCTGCCCGCCATACGCGACTACTGCGCCGCACAGCTCGACACCCTCTGGGACGAGGTAAAGCGCTTTGAAAATCCCCACCACTACTATGTTGACCTCTCGGAAAAGCTCTGGGGCATACGCGACAAGCTCCTCCGCGCCGGTGGACGCTGAAATGAAATTCCGACGAATCTCGACGAATTTCGACGAATGTCTCCGAATCGGTCGAATAGCCGAAAATGCTTGCAAACACTAGGTTTTTTGGTTATACTGAACCCGAAATAACGACTGGGAGGCCGCTATGACGCTTCAGGAAATGTACGAAAAAAAGCGCACGACGCTGGAGGGCGCACTTGCCCTCATCCACTCCAACGACAACATATGCTTTGCCAAGGATTGTAACGAGCCGAAGCTGTTCTGCCAAAGTCTGCACACCATCGCCGACCGCGTGGAGAACGTCACCGTTCTCAAGGGACGCAGCTCCGATTTCGGCTTTTTGCAGAACGACGGCATGAGGGGTCACTTTCTGACCCAATCCGCGTTCTACTCCAAGGGCTGGGTACCCGCCATCGAAAAGGGGAACTGCACCTTTGTCCCGTGCGATCTGCCCGACCAGCCCATCTGGTATAACGCGGCCTATCCCCGCAACGTCTATATCTCCGCCGTCACGCCCATGGACGAAAACGGCAACTTTCAGGTCAACCTCTCGCAGATGTGGGAGCGCGACATCGACCCCAAAAGCTGTGACCGCATTATTTTGGAGGTCAACCGCCAGCTTCAGACCGTGCGCGGCGGTGTTGAGATCAACATCCGCGATGTCACGGCCTTTTATGAGGCGGACTACGACATCTACACCATCCCCGACGCGCCGTTTTCCGAGACGGACGATGTGATCGGCCAGTACGTCGCGGAGCTTGTACACGACGGCGACTGCATCCAGCTTGGCATCGGCTCGCTGCCGAACGCCTGCGCCCGCCGCCTCATGGACAAGCGGGAGCTTGGCATCCACTCCGAAATGTTCACAAACTCCATGATGACGATGATACAAAAGGGCGTTGTCACCGGCGGACGCAAGAACATCAACCGTGGGGAGCATACTTTCTGCTTCGCGGGCGGAAGCCACGAGCTTTTCCGCTTCCTGCACGACAATCCCGACTGCCACATCCGCCCGTCCAGCTATGTCACCGACCCCTTTGTCATCCGCTCCAACGACAACATGGTCTCCATCAACTCCATCATGGAGATCGACCTCACGGGACAGGTCAACTCCGAGACCATCGGCACACGCCAGTATTCCGGACCGGGCGGCGCGTTCGACTTCGCCTACGGCGCGGCACACGCCAAGGGCGGTCGCAGCATTCTTATCATGCACGCCGCCACGAACAAGGGCGCGAGCAAAATCAAGTCCGTGCTGCCCTCCGGCGCTGCCGTCACCATTCCGCGCACCTACACGGACTATGTTGTGACCGAGTACGGTGTGGCGCATTTGCGTGGACGCAGCGTTGCGGACAGGGCGCGTTCCCTCATCGCCATCGCCGACCCCGCCGTGCGCGACGAGCTTTTGTTCGAGGCGAAAAAGCTCCTGTACATCGTCTGATAACACCATAAAACAAGCATTGGGCGCAGACCACCCCCAGCGGGTGTCCACTCCCAATGCTTGTTATTGTTTGTTATAGAGCCAAAAACGCCGTCGCGAACGATACGTAGTCCGCGACGACGTGGTGCCGGTGGCGGGGGTCGAACCCGCACGGTGTTGCCACCACTGGATTTTGAATCCAGCACGTCTGCCAATTCCATCACACCGGCGCAGCGCCACCTATTATATACGACACGCGGCGCAAAATCAAGCATGGAAATGGCCGCTGCGGAAATTTCCGCAGCGGCCTTATCAGTCTTACATCAGCCCTCGATGGCGATGTATTTCTTTTCCTCGATCTGGGGCGCGGGCTGCTTCTTCGGCACGGCGATGGTAAGAACGCCGTTTTCAAAGCGAGCCTTGATGTCCTGCTCCGTCACCTCGTCGCCGACGTAGAAGTTGCGGCTGAACGAGCCGGTGAAGCGCTCGCGGCGCAGATAGCGACCCTTCTTGTCTTTCTCGTTGTTCTCATAGCCGGTCTTGGCACTGACGGTCAGGTAGCCGTCCTTGAGCTCGACCTGCATATCCTCCTTCTTCACACCGGGCATATCAATGTCCAGCACATAGCCGTCAGACGTCTCCTGAACGTCGGTCTTCATCAGATCCGCACGGGGCGCCGGCATACGCGGCGCGTCAAAAAAGTCATCAAAGAAATCTTTTCCGAAAATAGGCATCAACATATATATCCGCTCCTTCCAAAGTGGTATTCAAATTTTCTGACTTCGGGACATCTCTGTTTTTCCCTCCGTCTGATTGTATTATACCACGATTTTTAGCACTGTCAAGAGGCGAGTGCTAATTTTTTAGAAAAATTATTTCTTTTGTGCGTCGTTTTATATGTTTTGCGCTTCGGAAGTTGCTTCGAGGCTCACAGACGGCAGCCCAGCTCGCAGCCGGCGGCGATGGCGTCAATGGCGCGACCGGGGCGCTCGGCGTTGCCGATACGGTAGACGGGCATACGCGGCGACAGCGCCGTATACAGTCGCTCGTCCGCGACAGTGCCCGGACACACGACCACGGCCTCGCACGGCCACAGCCCCTCCGCCGTGAGCACGCCCTCCTCCTCGACGCGCACGACCTCCGTGCGCCCAAGCAGCTTCACGCCGAACGCGGCGAGGTCGGCATACACCGGCCACGCGATCCCAGGCTCATAGCCTGCGGCGGGCTTGCCGCGCTCGAACACGGCGATCTCACGCCCGGTATGGGTCGCAAGCTCCCGCAGCCGCGCCTCCGGCTCGACGGCATAGCGCAGCATCCAGCGCAGCGCAGCGTCGGAGTACGCGCCGTCGAACGCAAGCCAACGCGCCGTCTCCATCCCCACGAAGCTCCCGCCGATCACCGCCACGCGACGCGGCAGCACGGGCTTTTCCGTCAAAAGCCGCTCCATCGTCCAGACGCGGCTTGCGTCCATCTCTATGTCGAGCGTCACCGGCTTATAGCCGCGCCCGTTCGCCAGCACGACCGCGTCAAAGCCTCCGGCCTCGACCGCCTCCGGCGTCGCCTCCTGCCCCAGCTTGAGCGTCACGGCGGAATCCGCGAGCCGCCGCGCATACCAGTCCACAAGCTCGCCCAGCATTTCGCGGTGCGGCAGCGTCCGCGCAAGGCAAAGCTGACCGCCCAGCGACAGCGCTCGCTCCCAGAGCGTCACCTCATGTCCGCGCTCCGAGGCCCGCAGCGCACACTCCATCCCGGCGGGGCCTCCGCCCACGACAAGGATACGCTTGGGCGCGTCCGTTTGCGCCGTATGCAGCTCATACTCCCGTCCGGCGAGACCGTTGGCGAGGCAGCGGATGGGCTTTTCAAAGAATGTTCCGGCAAGGCAGCCCTGATTGCAGGAGACACAGGGGCGTATTTTCTCCGGCGTACCCGCCATGATGAATTTCGGGTAATCCGGCTCTGTCACGAGGGCGCGTCCCATGGCCACCATGTCGCAGCTTCCGAGTGCCACGGCACGCTCCGCCAGACGTGGCTCGCTCATGCGGTTTGCCATCGCCACCGCCATGCCCGTCTCTGCCCGTGTCCGCGCCGCGAGATATTCCATCGCGCCGAAGGGCATTTCCTCCGTGAGCTGCGGGGTGCGGCTCTCGTGCCAGCCACCGGTCATGTCGAGCAGGTCTACCCCGGCCTCCGCCACAAGCCGCGCAAAGGCCAACGCCTCATCCGAGCCTCCGGCCTCCGGCACCAGCGTGTGTCCCGACCAGCGCAGCAGCAGGGTGTAGTCCGCGCCCACGGCGCGTCGCACGGCGCGTATGACCGCGAGCGGGAAGCGGCAGCGCTTTTCAAAGCTTCCGCCATATTCGTCCTCGCGCCGGTTCGTCAGCGGCGAGAGGAACTGGCTGATGAGATAACCGGCGCTCGCGGAGATCTCCACCGCGTCAAAGCCGGCCTCCCGCGCCCGCCGTGCGCCGTCCGCCCATGCCTGTATGACCGCCCCGATCTCCTCCACACTCATGGCTCGCGCCGTCTCCTTGGTGAACGGCGTATACACCGCGCTCGGCGCGATCGCGCCCTTGCCGTCCGGCACACCGTCGGAGGCGAGGTAGCGGCCAGCATGATAGAGCTGTACCGCCACGGGGCAGCCGCGCTCACGCATACCGGCGGTGAAGCGCTTCCACGGCTCAATGCAGCCATCATTCGCAAGGCTCATGCAGCTCGGTCTCGCGCCCTTTTCGTCAAAGCGACACGCGCCGACCACGACCAGCCCCGCGCCGCCCTCGGCGCGTCGCCAGTAAAAGGAATTGAAGCGCTCGCTGGGACCGCCGTTTTCGGGGTACAGCGTGTGCATGGCGGGCATGAGTATGCGGTTTTTCAGCGTCAGCGTCCCCACGCGGAGGGGACTTGCAAGCGAGGAAAAGGACATATTCGTTCTCCTTGTCTGTAACGTATACGAAAAGGGACGTGCCAAGGCACGTCCCCAAGCTGGTTTATTTCGCGGCCTTCATGGCGAGGTAGGCGTTGATGAAGCCGTCGATGTCGCCGTCCATGACGTTCTGGATGTTGCCGTTTTCATAGCCGGTGCGCGTGTCCTTGGCGAGGGTGTAGGGCATGAATACATAGGAGCGTATCTGGCTGCCCCACTCGATCTTCATCTGAACGCCCTTGATGTCCTCGATCTTCTCCAAATGCTCGCGCTCCTTGATCTCGGCGAGACGGGCGCGGAGCATTTGCTTACAGTTTTCGAGGTTCTGGAAGTGGCTCCGCTCGACCTGACTTGACACCACAATGCCCGTCGGGATGTGGGTCAGACGGACGGCGGAGGAGGTCTTGTTGACCTTCTGACCACCCGCGCCGGAGGAGCGGTAGACATCCATTTTTATTTCGTCGTCGCGCAGCTCGATCTCACCGGCATCCTCGATCTCCGGCATGACCTCCACGGCGGCGAAGCTCGTATGGCGGCGACCGGAGGCATCGTAGGGACTGATACGCACAAGACGGTGTACGCCGTGCTCACTCTTGAGGAAGCCGTAGGCATTCTCGCCCTCGATCTTGATGGTGGCGGATTTGATACCCGCCTCCTCGCCGTCCTGCCAGTCCATGAGGGTGTATTTGTAGCCGTGGCGCTCCGCCCACATGGTGTACATACGGTAGAGCATTTGCGTCCAGTCCTGCGCCTCGGTGCCGCCGGCACCGGCGTGGAAGGTGAGGATGGCGTTGTTCGCGTCATATTCGCCGGTCAGCAGCGTGGACAGGCGGGTGGCCTCCAGCTCGGAGGCGAATTTCTCAAAGCCCTCCTTTAGCTCCGGCAGCATACTCTCGTCGTCCTCCTCCAGCGCCATCTCGCAGATGGTGTAGAGGTCGTCCCAGCTCGTTTCAAGCTTCTGATAGCCCTCGACCTTATGCTGGAGCGTGCGCAGACGCTTTTGCGCCGCTTGGGAGCGGGCAAGGTCGTTCCAATAGCCCTCGGAGGCGCTCTCCGCCTCCAGCTTTTCGATCTCATTTTTCGCGTCGTCCAGCCGCAGCGCGTCCCGCAGATCGGTCAGCGTGGGCTTTAGGTTGTTGAGTTTTCCCTTATATTCTTCAAATTCCAGCAAATGTAACACATACCTTTCCTATTTTAACTTTAGTATTATAAACGAAAGCCGCTCGCCTGTAAAGATCGATTTAGCTGCGAGGAAAATTGCGGAAAACACTTTTCATCGGCGCTGCACTTTGATATAATCAAGGTGTAATGAAATATTGACATGGGCAACGCCCGTGGTCGAAGGAGAGAAAGAAATGATATCACACGGCAAGGAAATCAAAATCTTCACCGGCAACGCGAACCCCGCACTGGCCAACGGCATTTGTCGAAGCCTGTCGAAAAACATCGGAAACGCGAGCTGCACCCACTTTGCGGACGGCGAGTGCTCCGTCTCCGTGTATGAGCCTGTGCGCGGCGCGGACGTATTCCTTGTGCAGCCCACCTGCGGTCCCGTCAACGACAATCTGATGGAGCTGCTCGTCATGATCGACGCCATGCGCCGCGCCTCCGCCGGACGTATCACCGCCGTCATCCCCTATTTCGGTTACGCCCGTCAGGATCGCAAGGCCAAGAGCCGCGATCCCATCAGCGCCAAGCTTGTCGCGAACCTCATCACCACCGCCGGCGCCGACCGTGTGCTGACTATGGACCTCCACGCGGCACAGATCCAAGGCTTCTTCGACATCCCCGTGGACAACCTACAGGGCGGCCTCATCTTCGCCGACCACTTCCTCAAGCGCTTTGGTCACGGCTGCGAGGATCTTATCGTCGTCTCGCCGGATGTGGGCAGCGTCGCCCGCTCCCGCACCTTCTCCATGAAGCTCGGCAC